>JADGRK010000130.1 GCA_017880985.1 Rhodoferax sp.
TGAGGCAGCATGCGCAACAGGACCACCGCGGCGAGGAGCAGTGCCATTTCACCGACCACGGGTGTCGCCAGCAGCTCGAAGACCTTGGCGACCGTGCCAAGTAATACGCTTGCAGCCACTGTACCGGTGACGACCGAAGCCCCACCCGTAATGACAGTAATGAACGCCTTGGCGATGAACTGTCCGCCGGCATTCGGCGCCAGTGCGACCAAAGGTGAGAGGATGCCACCGGCCAGGCCCGTGACCATGCTTCCGGCAACAAACGTAATCATGTAGATTTTCTGAGTTGAGTGTCCGAGCGCCGCTGAGACTTCAGCCGATTGCATGGCGCCACGGACAACAAGTCCCGCGCGCGTGTAGCGCAAAACCAGGTAAAGGCCCACCATCAAAACCAGTGTTATCCCGATGACAAACAGGCTGTATCCACCCACGTGAAATTGCCCGATCTCCAGTGGGCCAAGTGGATTGGGAACGCCGGACGTCGTGGCCCCGAATGTCATTGACAACCCCCCCGACATTGCCAGGGACAGACCCCATGTCGCCAGCATCGTGTCGACCGTGCGCCCGTAGAGCCATCGAATCACGATTCGCTCCACCAGCAAACCAAATATACCTACTGCAATCGGCGCAACGACGAGCATCGCGACCCAGATGTTGCAGCCGAACTTGAGAGCCACAATGGTTGCATAGCCCCCAAGGACGATGAATTCGCCATGCGCCAGGTTGATAACCCGCATCAGACCAAAAATCAGCGCCAGGCCGGCCGAGGCCAACGCGAGGGTCGAAATCGTATAGGCGAGCTCGAACAGACTGACGACGATGAGGTCCATGACGGTTCAGTGAGAAATAGGAGTTATGCAGGCCGGGGCTCGGCCTGCACGCTGACGATTCAAAACTGTGTGTACTGTCTTAAATCTTTATCTCGTGCTGAATACTCGATTTCGGGTCCTTGCGCAGGTCACACACAGCCTGGGTGTCTTTTGGTCCCCGTTGGGCGAAAGACTGCAGTTCTTTCAGTTGTTGACCTCGCATCTCCATGACGTGCACATCGAGGGTCACATGATGGGTTTGACCATCGATGGTCACTTTGCCTGAAGGCCCTTCAATAGAGACGCCGGACGCCATTGCCGCTACAACCTTGTCATGATTCAAGCTCCCGGCACGTTTCACGCCCTCAGCCCATAGCTTGATACCTTGATAGTGCGACACGGCCAGCTCATGGATGGCTTTGGTGTTTCCTGGGTACATTCGACCCCAAGCCTCAAGGAACTTCGTGTTGGCAGCTGATTTCAACTCCGGTGAATAGTTGTCCGCCACCAGTATGCCGTCGCCTTCTTCGGCGGTAAGCACCTGGTGCTCATTGCCAATACCCAGCGTCGTCGACGCCATCGGTATTTTTGCCTTCATGCCGGCTGCGGCCCATTGCCGATAGAAAGACAGGTGCGCACCACCTACAAGAGCGCTGATGACAAGGTCGGGCTTGGCCTGTTGGATTTTTGCAATCGTGGAATTGAAGTCGGCAACGTCCAGCGGGAAGAAATCAACGCTTACTGCCTGCCCGCCGTTTTCGGCCAGATATCGTTGGAACCATTTGGCCATGTACTGGCCGTAGTTGTAGTCTGCGGCGAGGATGTAGGCTTTCTTGCCCCACTTTTTCATGGCGTAGGGTACGAGAACCTCTGCTTGCTGCGCTGGCGTGGTGCCGACCAGGAAGGTATTGGAGTCACAAACGCCACCTTCGTACAGGGGCGTGTACACATACAGAATTTTTTCACGATTGAGCAGCGGGCGAATGGCTTCGCGAGAGGCCGACAAGATGCCGCCGATGACGACATCGACCTTGTCCTGCTTTGTAATCTGCTGCGCATACTTGGTGTACAGCGCCATGTTCGACTGGGTGTCATAGGCAACCTTCTTGACTTGACGACCGAGCAGCCCTCCTGCTTTGTTGATTTCATCAATCGCCAGATCAGCGGCCATGTTCATGGGTTTGCCATAGCCATCGAAATTGCCTGATGTATCAAGCAGACTGCCCAGTTTGATGGGGTCGGCACCCCAAGCGAACGGCGCAATCGAAGTGGCAGCCGTCAGCATCGAGCCTTTCACTAATATATTTCTGCGGGTCATGGTCATGTCATTGCTCCTTAAGTTTGGTTGGATGGGTTGGGGGGCTGGAAGTGCTGGGGCCGCGCGCCTTTTGATGGTCAACGGCTGCGCGAAAGTGGTCGGACTCGGCTCTGGCGAGTTGGGGAATGTTGAGGTCCAGGTCTGCACCCATCGATTCGCCCAGTTTCTTGAGCATTGGAAGGTTTAGCGCCATGTCATAAATTGCATCCATGGGGCCTGAAGAGCCGGTGCCTTTGCCGCCTTGGGACCCGCTCATACCTGACAAATGATTGATGCGGATCGACTCAATCTTCTCCAGTGGCTTGACCATCTTCTCGGCCAGCTTTGGCAGAGCTTCAAGTCGCGCCATCTGCAGGCGCAGGTCCATGAGTTCGGGCGTTTGTGCGTTGTCTGCCGAGATTCGTGCCGCCGCACCGGCGGCTTCTGCAACCATGCTGGCTTCCTGAGCCGCCGCCTTGACACGCACTGCCTCAGCCTCGGCTTGCGCAATTTCAAGCAATCTCGAGACTTCAGCCTTGACGCGCAATGCATCGGTCTCGGATTCCTGCGACACACGTGCCAGAGCAAGCTCATGCTGACGCTGCTGCACAGCCATTTCCCGCTCGGTGTTGCCACCTTCCTGCTCGAGCGCAAGTTTCGTTCTTGCGCGCTCACCTTCAATTGACGCCAGCGCTTCAGCCTCTTGGTGTCGCGACAATTCGATGGCCTGATTGACGCGTTGTACCTCCAGAGCCAGCCGTGCCTGCAGGCGTGCCTTATCGAGTTCATGGTCGCGTTCGATTTGCGACGCGGACAACTCTTGCTCCCGGTCCAGTCGTGTCTTCTCTACGGACAGTTGTGCCAGTTCTTTGGCCCGGGCTATCTCAGCTTCACTGCGGGTGCGACTGTTTTCCAATTCCTGGCGCTGTCCGATTTGCGCCTGCTCTTGTTCCAGACTGAGCTCAATGCGCCGTTTGGTTGTGAGCAACTGTGTTTGCGCCCCCGAGATTTCAGCGTCGGCCTCTGTCTCGGCTCGGCGCTTTTTGTTGGTCGCCACAATTTCTGCCAACTTGCGCATGCCGACAGCATTGAAGACGTTGTTCTCGTTGAGCGCCGAGAAAGGTGTCTGGTCGAAATCAACCAGCGCAACGGACTCCAGGCGGAGCCCGTTTTCACTCAGTTCCTGAACCAGCGCTTCACGCACTGCGCTCACATATTCAGCTCGTTTTTCATGCAAGGCGTCGAGGGTTCGGACCGCGGAACATGACTGAATCACATCGGCAAACCGGCCTTCCAGCATGCGACCTAAATCTTCAGAACGAAGCGCCCTGGCGCCAAAGGTCTGTGTCGCCGCCGCCACGTCACCCGGCTCAGCATTGACTCGTACCCGGAACTCCATCGTGACGTCAACACGCAATCTGTCTTCGGTGAGGAGGCTGCTTTCGCCGGACCGTTTGATGAGCACACGATGCGCCCGCATGTTGATTTCATCAACACGATGCAACATCGGAAGCGCAAAGAATCCGCCATCGAGGGCCACCCTTTGTCCACCGGCCCCGGTGCGTAAGAGTGCCGTGTCACGCGTTGATTTGCGGTAGAAGCGTTGCAGGAATGCAATACCCACCACGATAGCAACAATTGCAAGAACTATCCAAGCGAGTAGAGCCACACCAAACCCCTAACTTAAAGGCACCACTGAGGCGAAATTTAATTTCTATGGAAAGTATTATTACTTTCCTTGGAAAATAAAAAACTGGTGTTTACCCTTGGGTTTCGGCGCTAGGCGCCAGCCTCAAAAACTCTTCACGACGCTAAAAAGGTGCCCGTCCGCGCGGGCAAGATGAACCGGATAGGTGATGGCGGAATTGCTGTTCCAGCCGATGCCACGAACTCCCTTGTATTCAAACGGCTTGTCATTTCTTGGCGCAAGCGTCCTCAGCGCAAGCGCTGCGGCAAAGTGAATTCCCTCATAATTCGACTGGCCGAGCGAATTCAATGTTGGGGCGCGCTGCCCAAAGCGTTGGTGGTAACGCTCCTTGAAGCTCATGTTGGCGTCATCTGTCAAAGCACCGAAGTAGCCGGAACTGACAAAAAGGTTATCTGTATTGCCTTCACCAATGGCCAGCAACATGTTTTCTTCGACGGCGCAAGACAGCCTCAAGATATTCCTACTCAGACCCGCCGCTCCGAAGGCGCGATTAAAGTTAATGGCATCTTGGCCGACCAGTGAGAGCAAAATTGCATCAGGCTTGGTGTCCTGAATTTTTTGCAGGACCGCATCGAAATCGTCGGCGCCAAATGGCACGTAGTCCTCGGAGAGAACCACGCCACCGGATTGATTCACATAGCCTCTTGCCAGTCGATGCGATATCCAGGGCCATTCATAGTCGTTCCCAATGAACATCCAGCGTCGAGTACGCCATTGAGTCACAAACATGTCGATGGCGGGCTGCAGTTGCCGGTCTGGTGTTTCACCGATGGTGTAGACACCAGGTGAGCGCTCAACGCCTTCATGCAGAGCCGTATAGACGTAGGGCAAACGTCCCCGACAGCCCTCGACCACCGCGCGACGAACTGAGCTTGTGTGCATTCCCACGATGGCTCCAATACTTCCCGAGTCAACCAATTCGCGAGTCACCTGCGCGAGGTCATCGACTTCATCTGAGGCATTGACGCATTTGAGTCTGAGTTCCCGGCCCAGGAGGCCGCCAGCCTGATTTATCTCCTCGGCAGCCAGCGTGGCACATGCAATCCCGGAAGGTCCCCATATTCCAGCCACCCCTATCATTGGAACAAACAGCCCAATCGAGAACGAGTCATCCTCCCAATTCTGAGAAAACGGAAATGGTTTGCCAGACCCAAGTCGCGACATACCGGGCCGGTAGCGGGGCGCAAACGTTCCAACGTTTTGATGACTGCTCAGCATGCCGATTTGAGTATAGGTTGAGATAAATCAGTATAAAGCGGATTACTTTCCGCGGCAACTAACGCTAAAATCGCCGCAAATGGCAGGCACCAGCATGACATCGATTGACATCACCTTAATACTCGAGCAGACCCATCGACGTGTTTCCAGAGAACTCGACCGGGTGCTGTCGGAAGTTGGTGCATCCGCTGAGCAATGGCGGGTGCTAGATAAGCTCTCGGACGAAAAAGGACTTCCGATGGGCGAGTTGGCTCAGCAACTCAGCATGAATCCTCCGACCATGACAAAGCTCATCGACAGGATGGTCGGTGCGGGGCTGGTACACCGAATCGTTGATGACGAAGACAGCCGGCGGGTTCTGGTCTTCATTACCGATAGTGGTTTGGTTCTTTTTGGCAAGCTTTCCCGCAAGGCAACTGAGTTCCATGATGGGTTGGCCGAAAGCCTCAGTGCACGGGAAGCGTTGCAACTCAGCAAGTTGCTTGGTCATCTTACAAATCGACTGAACTGAATTTCGGCGTCAATTTTTGATCCCACAGTTTGATGCTCTGGAACGCGAGCCGACACCCGTTCTCACTGGTCTATCTAGAGCAGGTCAAAGGTGAACCTATTGCTGAAGCAGATGGGGTGCAACGCATACAAAGGTGACCGACAAAAAAATTGAATGGCGCTGTCCAGTGACCGCTTCTGGTCGGCAAGCGAAATTCAGGGACACGAAACGCCTTCCCCTTATCAGACCGTCAATGGTTTCATCTTTCAGGGCGCCTGCAATATGTCCTGATCGGTCCGTCGCATCGAAACCTGTTGATTAACAGCGTATACGAATCCTGAATCTGCCACTGTCAAGCTGGGGGTCGCAGCATGCAAAGTGGGCTATAAGTCTCCAGTTTTGACAGGTGACGGCGCGTCCTTTACGTATTTGTCGAACCAGCGAACCATCTCGTAAATGAGATGCTCATTCGACTCCATAGCCGTATACCAGTGCGGTTCGTGCGGGAGCATGACCAATCGCGCAGTGCCGCCGTTACCTCGGATCGCCTCGTAGAGCTTGCTGGCTTGCAGTGGCGTGGTGCCAGGATTCGCGTCATCCGCGCCATGGACGATGAGGATAGGTGTTTTCAATTTGTCGACGAAGAAGAACGGCGAGACCTTTTGATAGACCTCCGGTGCCTCCCAAACCGATCTGCGTTCGCTCTGCAATCCGAAGGGCGTGAGTGTCTTGTTGTAGGAGCCGCTCGTTGCCACACCGGCCCGGAACAGATCGGAATGGGCCAATAGATTTGCCGTCATTAACGCGCCGTGGCTGTGTCCTGTGACGCCAATGCGTTTCGGATCCGCAACGCCAAGACGCACTGCCTCATCGACTGCCGCTTTGGCATCGGAGACCAATTGTTCAAGATACGTATCGTAGGCTTTCTTCGGATCTCCAACGATGGGAAACGAAGCGTTGTCGATGATGGCGTAGCCTGCGAGCAGCAGTAGCCGGTACTGCCTTAGCCGTGTGAAGGTCACCTGGGAGCCAATGACTTGGCCGGCCTTCGATGCATCGGCATAGTCGAGAGGATAGGCGTACAGGATGGTGGGTACGCGAGTGCCTTCTTTGTAGCCAGGCGGGGTGTAAAGCGTGAACGACAAGTCCAACCCGTCGTTTCGCTTGTATTTGACCAGCCGTTTCTTGATCGCTCGCACCGCAGGCGTCGGATCCGGAATGTGCGTGATTGCGACGCTGGTCGAAGCAAAGGCTGCTTCCCCGTCCGCAGCTTTCAAGGATGGACCGAGCGTTCGCAGGAAAGCGTTCGGCGGATCGATCACCGATTGACGCCAGGTGATGAACGTCCGCGCGTCTGCTCCGTTGAAGGAAAGGAATCGTTCGTAGGAATCCCTATCGCTGCGAAACAGGCGCTCAGATTTTTGTGTCTTCAGGTCGAGACGATCAAGGAACGGCCGATCCCCGTCCGGGGATGAACCATTTC
>JADGRK010000131.1 GCA_017880985.1 Rhodoferax sp.
TCTGCTGGGGACAACGGGTCTGTTTCCACAGTATGCCAATGCCGCTTTCAACAAGGTTGCATTTGATGCAAAAAGCCTGGCGGATGCTTATAAGGGATTAGGCATCGGGCTACCAGTTCAGAGCTCGGGTGTGGTCATCCAGGCCCCTGACATTGCCGAGAATGGTGCCGTAGTCCCCATAGGTGCGAGCAGCGCTTTGCCTGGTGTCAAACAAATTCTATTCCTGGTTGAGAAAAACCCCCTTGTTTTGATTGCTGTGTTCAACCTGAGTGACAGTGTAGAGGCTGCTATCTTGACCCGAACCAAGATGGCGGAGTCCTCAAATGTTTACGCCGTCGCTGTCATGAACGATGGGAAAGTGTTGTACGCCAAAAAAGAGGTCAAAGTGACGCTGGGCGGTTGTGGTGGTTAATCGAGCGCCGACCAAATGAATTGTTTTATTTGAATTTCAGGAGACACAAATATGGCAGATCCGATGCGCATACGCGCCCAGGTAGCCGGTGGTAATGCCACGGTTAAAGTATTGATGAGTCATGACATGGAGACGGGCGTCCGCAAGGATGGCTCGGGCAAGTTGATTCCGGCATGGCATATCGCCGAAGTCAGTGCGACGCACAACGGCAAATCGGTGTTGACCGCCGAATGGGGCACTGGCGTAGCCAAGAATCCTTTTTTGCAGTTCACCGTTAAAGGTGCCAAGGTTGGCGACAAAATTGCGATCACGTGGAAAGACAACCACGGCGATACGCGCACCGATGAGGCGACGGTTGCCTGAGTTGCAAGTTAGTCGGTGACGTAGATGGCTTGCTTGTGCTGCGTTGATGTTTGGGTTTATAAAAATCACATGAGGTGCCCATGAGGACGACAAAAATATTGATTGCGGCTGTTTTGACCGGTATGACGGCAGGGGCTGTCTGGGCACAGAAGTCAACCGCCGAAGGCATTGCTGAATACCGCGCCATGCTGGCCGACGGCAACCCCGCGGAGTTGTTTGAAGCCAAGGGCCAAGAGCTATGGAAGCAGCCACGTGGACCCAATAAGAAGTCGCTTGAGCAATGCGATCTAGGCAGAGGCCCAGGTGTCGTGAAGGGTGCTTTTGTGGAACTCCCAAGGTATTTTCCAGATACCAAGCGAGTGCAGGATATGGAATCGCGCCTGTTGACTTGCATGGAAACCCTACAGGGCTTCAATGCTGCCGAGATTGCCAAAACCCCATTTGACAAAGGGGAGCAAAACACTGTAACGGCACTGGCGGCCTGGATATCAGGTGAATCACGCGGCATGAAATTCAATTTGCCGCAGGATCACGTGCAAGAGAAAACCATGTACGAAGTTGGCAAACGGCTCTTTTTCGGCCGGGGTGGTTCCCATGATTTCGCCTGTGCCACGTGTCATGCCGTGGAAGGCAAGCGCATTCGACTGCAGGACTTGCCCAACCTGACCAAGAACCCGGGTGCGGGGGCGGGCTTTGGTGCCTGGCCGGCTTACCGTGTCTCCAATGGGCAGTTGTGGGGTATGCAGCGGCGTTTGAATGACTGTTATCGTCAGCAGCGTTTTCCGGCTCCCAAATTTGGCAGCGATGCGACTATCGCACTCGGCGTGTACATGGGTGTCAACGGCAAGGGCAGTGAGTCCATTGCCCCGGCGCTCAAGCGTTAAGGAGACAGCACCATGAAAAAAGCCATCAATTTTTTGACCCCCGCCCTTCTCATTTTTCTGGCCGGCTGTGCCGCCACGCCATCAGGCGGCGATTTCGACCAAATCACGGCAGACATCGCCAAAGCCTCATTCGTCGCCAAGGGACAGGCCAAGATGGATCGCTTGGTGCAGGATGAGGCCAACCGGGAATGCAGTGCTGCCGACGTGGCGGGCAAGCCGATCGATAGAAGCTTGGTCGAGGCCATTGAAGCGGCCAATCTGAAAACCATCAAGTGGCCGACGGACGGCAAGTTTTTGGGTGACTGGAAAGCGGGCGAGGCGATCGCGCAGAGCGGAAGCGGCATGACTTGGAGTGACAAGGAGGGTTCAGTCAATGGCGGCAACTGCTATAACTGCCATCAGATTGACAACAAGGAAATTTCCTTTGGCACGCTCGGCCCGAGCCTGTACCGGTACGGCAAGGCGCGCGGTGTAACCGATCCGGCCAGTCCGGCGGCCAAGACCATCGTGCAGTACACCTGGGGCATGCTCTGGAATTCGAGGGCCTATAGCGCATGCTCGAATATGCCCAGAGTCGGGCACAAAGGCATTTTGACCGAACAACAAATCAAACACGTCATGGCCTTGCTGCTAGATCCGAAGTCGCCCGTCAATCAGTAAGCTCATCTTTGTCGGTCGGGGATGGAACTGGTGGACATCCGGCGAATGGTTGGGGACAGAGCTGGTTCGTTTTGCGCAACTTCGGTCTGGCCCACAAGGAAACAAGAATATGAATCTCACCAAACGCGAATTTGTTCAGGTGCTGGGCGCTGGCACGATGGCTGGTATGGGCCTGGGCAGCTATGCCGGGGCTGACGCCACCAGCGCCGCCAATGGTCTTTACGACATTCCCCAATTCGGTAATGTATCTTTCCTGCACATGACCGACTGCCATGCCCAGCTCAAGCCGGTTTACTTTCGCGAGCCCGATGTAAACATTGGCTTGGGCAGCATGAAAGGCCATTTGCCGCATCTGGTCGGTGAGCATTTGCTCAAGGTAGCCAAGGTGCGCCCAGGCAGCGCCGAGGCTTATGCGCTCACCTATTTGAACTATGAGAAAGCCGCTCGGCGGTATGGCAAGGTCGGTGGCTTTGCGCATCTGGCCACGCTGGTCAAGCGCATGAAGGCCAGTCGCCCCGGCGCGCTGTTGCTCGACGGCGGGGACACTTGGCAGGGTTCAGCCACGGCGCTTTGGACCAAGGGCCAGGACATGGTCGATGCCTGCAAGCTCCTGGGGGTTGATGTGATGACCGGCCATTGGGAATTCACACTGGGCATGGAGCGCGTGAAGGAAATCATTGAGAAAGATTTCAAGGGCAGCGTTGATTTTGTGGCCCAGAACATCAAGACCAATGACTTCGGCGACTCCGTCTTCAAGCCGTATGTGATCCGCGAAATCAACGGTGTACCCTGCGCCATCATCGGGCAGGCGTTCCCCTATACGCCGATTGCCAACCCGCGCTACATGGTGGCTGACTGGACCTTTGGCATTCAAGATGAGAATCTGCAAAAAATGGTCAATGAGGTTCGTGGCAAGGGCGCGCAGGTGGTGGTCGTGCTCAGTCACAATGGCATGGACGTTGATCTGAAAATGGCCAGTCGCGTCACAGGTGTCGATGCCATCCTGGGTGGTCACACCCACGATGCCATGCCGGTAGCGACACTGGTGTCCAATGCGGCCGGAAAGACTATCGTTACCAACGCCGGCTCCAACGGCAAGTTCCTGGCTGTGCTCGATTTTGACGTCAAGGACAAGCGGGTGAGTGACTTCCGCTACAAGCTGCTGCCGGTGTTTGCCAACATGCTGCCAGCCGACCCGGAAATGGAGGCACTCATCAGCCGGGTTCGCACGCCTTTCGAGGTCAGCCTGAATGAGAAATTGGCTGTGACTGAAGGTCTGCTCTATCGTCGTGGCAACTTCAACGGCACCGGCGATCAGTTGCTGCTAGATGCCTTGATGGAGGTGCAAGGCGCTGATCTGGGCTTTTCCGCCGCTTTTCGCTGGGGCACCACGCTACTGCCCAGTCAGGCCATCACACGTGAATGGTTGATGGACATGACCGCTACCACCTATTCCTACGCCACCCTGACTGAAATGACCGGCGCGACCATCAAGACCGTGCTGGAGGATGTGGCCGACAACCTGTTCAATCCTGATCCGTATTACCAGCAGGGTGGTGATATGGTGCGTGTGGGTGGTCTGCAATACAGTTGTAGCCCCGCTGCTGCCATGGGGCAGCGTATCGACGACATGCGCCTGAACGGCAAACTCGTGGAAGCCGACAAAAAGTACAAGGTGGCCGGTTGGGCACCCGTCGCTGAAGAAGCCCGCAATCAGGGCAACAAGCAGGTTTGGGAAGTGGTCGAGACCTGGCTCAAGGCCCGTGGTGGCAAGGTTTCCCCGCGCCAGCTCAACACACCCAAGTTGTTGGGTGTGCGACCCAACCCGGGGTTGGATGCGGCTTGAATCCAATACTGATCGAACACGCTTTGCCATGGATTCATTGAGCTCAAGTTTTGCAGAAATATCAGGCCTGACACGTCGCACTTGCTTGGGTCTGGCTTTGTTGTGTGGAATCGTTCGGGTCGCAGGCGCAACAGCCATTACCTTGCCCATTGCAAAATCACTTCGCGACGAACTGGCGCTGGCCCTTAAGGATGGTCACCCATTGGTGGTTCTGGTGAGTTTGGACGGTTGTCCGTTTTGCAAGGTGGTGCGCGAAAACTACCTGAGTCCGTTGCACCAGCAACAGGGTCTTCCCGTGGTGCAGGTGGATATGCAAAGCGGCGCTGCCGTGCAGGACTTCAAGGGTGCGGCGTTCACGCACGACGCGCTGGTGCATGCATGGAACGTTACCCTCGCACCCGCCGTGCTGTTTTTTGGGCGCGACGGTGCCGAAGTTGCTCCACGTCTGAATGGCATTGGATCGCTTGATTATTATGGAGGACTTCTGGATGCCCGCTTGGAGCAGGCGCAGTCTGCCATCAAGTCACATTAAGGCAATCAGATTCGCCAAATTGCCGGTGTGACAGACCCGGCCTGCGGAAAAAGATTCCCTTTAGCAACACAACCTGGAGATCAACATGAAGAATTTTGGACAGTCAGCCATAATTGACATTGGAAGGCGAGTTTTCGCACTTATGGGCGCGACAGCGCTGGTCGGGGCGCTTGTCGCAACGCAAGCCCAGGCGCAAGCCACACCGGTCAAGAATAAAGTTGTTTTCCAGGTCAGCGACAACGACCCCGGCAAGTGGGGCCTCACGCTGAACAATGCACAAAATCTGCAAACCGATCTGGGTGCTCAAACTGTCGATCTCGAAATTGTCGTCTATGGGCCCGGCATTGCCATGCTCAAGGCGGAGTCCCTGCAAGCCAACGGTATTGCAGATGCGATCAAGAATGGAGTCAAGGTGGTGGCCTGCGAGAACACCATGAAGGCAGTGAAACTGACGCATGCCGACATGCTGCCAAATATTGGTTATGTGCCCGCTGGTGTGGTGGAGCTGATGCGCAAGCAGCAGCAGGGTTACGCCTATATCCGCCCTTGAAATGATGGTGTGGTGCTGCCGTGGACGCACCCGTACGGTCACTTTTTCACGCCCAGACGATCTCTCCAGCCGGGGAACAGTTTGTCGGCGTCGCCTGGAAAAGATTCAAAGGCGCGGGCAAATTCCTTGTGCTCTTTTGCAAAATCAATCGGGTCAGCGCCGGACTTCCAGCACTCATAGGACTGGCGTAGCGAAATGGCACCCGCTGCCGGACTGTCGATGTGTCCGTAGGCACCGCCGCCGGCGGTATTGATCACATTGCCATGGCCCAGATTAGCAAAGAAACCAGGCAGTCTCAGCGCATTCATGCCGCCGGAGATGATCGGCGTGGTGGGCTTCATGCCGTACCATTTCTGGAAATAGACCGGGCCCTGGCATTCGTCGCGCTCGATCATGTAGGCGATGACCCGGTCGTCGCTTTCGCCTTCCATCTTGCCGTAGCCCATGGTGCCGACGTGGATGCCTGAGGCACCCTGCAAGCGGCTCATCTTGGCCAGCACAAACGAGGTGTAGCCGCGCTTGGCCGAGGGCGAAGTGATCATGCCGTGACCGGCGCGGTGGTAATGCAGGTATTGGTTGGGGTATTGGCGCCGTGCCGTGGTGATCATGCCGGGGCCTCCGACGAAGCCGTCCACCAGAAACGCCAGCTTGTCGGCATCAGGGCCAAAGGTTTCCAGTGCAAAGTCGGCACGTGCGCACATTTCATAGTGGTCGTCGGCGGTGATGTTCATCGAGAACAGCTTGGCCTGGCCGGTTTCGTCCTGCGCGCGCTTGAGCGAGTCGTACACCAGCGGCAGCACTTTCTTGATCGGGGCGAACACCTGATTGCCCTGCGGTTCGTCGTTCTTGATGAAGTCGCCACCCAGCCAGAACTGGTAAGCCGCCTGCGCGAACGGCTCGGGACGCAGGCCCAGCTTGGGCTTGATGATGGTGCCCGATATATAGCCGCCGTTGACCACCGGCCGACCCAGAATGCGCCACAGGTCGGAGATACCTTTCGCCGGTCCGTCAAACATCTGGATCACGCGCTCGGGCACATGAAAGTCGATCATCTTTGCGTGCGCGATGTCGCCCATGCCCTGGTTGTTGCCGATCACCAGCGTCAGGAAAGACACCAGCATGAAGCGGCCGTCGGTGACGTTGCGGTCGAACAGGTCCAGCGGATAGGCGATGCGCAGATCCTCGGTCGCCTCGTCGATGTGATAGACCAGCGCGTCCACGCCCTTGGTGAAGTCGTCGGTGGTGGAGACTTCAACATTGGTGCCAGTGGAGGACTCGGCGGCAAAGTGGGCGGCGGCTTCGAGGTAACCGTGCCCCGACTTCGGTTTCATTTTGTAAGCCACCAAAATGTGCTGGCCGCGCCTGATGAGGTCGGCTTCGTTTAGGCTTAGGTTGGCATAGCGATTGGATTGGTCCATGCGAAATCTCCGGTAGTGGGTGGCGATGAGCCAGACTATAAGGAGAGTTATTCATAATAAAAATTCAAATTAATTTCTTGTTTAATCAGTTTTTTGTGATGTGTTGCAGCCGGGCGGGATTTCTTGACCATTCCTTGAACTGCAGCTTTCGGAGTGTTCCGCCTGCTGAGTTGATCGTGGCCACATCACACGACGGGCTGGATCTGACGCGGTCGAGCCCGGGCTTGAATGAACTGCACGCCAAGCGGGAGTCGCGCCATAAGACTGACAAGCTGCGCGAGGCCCTGCTACAACTGGCTGACGACTG
>JADGRK010000008.1 GCA_017880985.1 Rhodoferax sp.
CAATACATCTTGCTCGGCTTCAATACGCACGTCCTTGAACAAGCCCAAGCCAAACAGCGCCCGGATCGCTGTCGACCCTTTCTCGTCGTTATAAACGTCACCAACACGCACCGGCAACGAGACGAAAATGGTGCCAGGCTCGACCCGTTGCAGACCTTCGATGCGAATATCACGCACCGTGAACGGGTTGACCGCCCAAGCCGTGCCAGCCACAAAAACCAGGGTCGCTACGGCAGACAGCGTGCGCCAATGAGATCGATTGAATTGCATTTTAAATATTGAGAGGTCAAACCGGTGTTGATCAGCAGCACCAAAAAATTAGCCAAGCAGGCGGGTGATATCGTTAAACAGGGCAATCGACATCAAAAGAAACAGGATTGCAACGCCGCCCCGTTGCAAACTCTCCATCCAGGCGTCAGACACCGGTTTGCCCGTCACACCTTCCCAAAGATAATACATCAGGTGGCCGCCATCCAGTACCGGCAGCGGAAGCAAATTCAAAACGCCCAGGCTGACACTGATCAGGGCAAGAAACAACAAATACTGCGTCAAGCCCATACTGGCCGACTTGCCCGCATAGTCGGCGATCGTCAAAGGACCACTCAGATTCTTCAGGGAAGCCTCGCCGACCAGCATCTTCCCCATCATCCTGAGCGTCAATACCGATACTTCCCAGGTACGGGTCATGCCGCGCCACAAACCATCCAGCGCTCCGTAGCGCACCAGCACCTGTTCCGGCATCGCACCAACATAGGCGCCTATTTTGCCAACCATCAGCCCACCCTCCTGTCGGGGCTCGGGCTTGACATTGACCTCCAGCTCGACTCCGGCGCGACTGATTTTCCAGACCGCAGGCACGCTTTGACGATTCAACACGGAGGCCCGAATCAACTGGCGCAGTTGCTGCCCGTCCACAACCGGCACGGCGCCCACTTGTCGCACCAGATCACCATCGCGCAAACCCGCTTTTTCGGCGGCACCGCCCGGCATGACCTGGCCCACAACCGGGCGACTGAAAGGCCCAAGCAGCCCGATCTTTCGAAACAAGTCGGCATTGGCCTCACTGGCATCCATGCCAGCGAGCTTCAGCACCACCTCGCCAGGGACGGCGTTCTTCGGTCCGAGCACAAGCAGACGCACATCGCGTCCCTCCAAGGCACCCCGGGTCAGGAACCAGCGCAGGTCTTCAAATGATTGAATCTCTTGCGTTTGACCACCGTCAAATCCGGCGCGCTGAACCCGTTCGCCGCCGATCAAACCGGCGCGCTCCGCCGCTGATCCTGCCTCCGGGCTGGCCAGAATCGGCACCGGCAGCTGGACTCCGGTCCAGTTCACCACTGCGTACAGCAGCGCGGCCAGCAATAAATTGGCCAGTGGACCGGCCGCCACGATGGCTGCCCGCGAGCGCAAGGGTTGCGTGTTGTAGGCCAGATGCCGCTCCTGCCCTGACACCGGTGCCTCGCGCTCGTCGAGCATCTTCACATAGCCTCCGACCGGAAAAGCACCAATCACAAACTCAGTCGCTGAACCCTTGGGTTGCCAGCGATAAAGTGTTTTCCCAAATCCAATGGAAAACCGCAGCACCTTGACGCCGCAGGCCACCGCGACACGGTAATGCCCGTATTCGTGCACAGCGATCAACACACCCAGCGCGAGCACAAAGGCAATCAGGGTCAGCATGGTTCTCCTGAATAGTTGGGGACAGAGCTGGCTCGCTTCGCGTAGCTGCGGTCTGTCCCGCAAAGTTTCAAACGGGGATTTTTAAACGCCAACACGACGAACCACTTGCTGCGCGGCGGCGCGCGCTATCGCGTCCAGCCCCAAAAGATCTTCCAGCGACTGCGGGCACTGAGGAACGACCGAATCCAGCGTTTCCAGATTAATCACATGAATCTGGTCAAAGCGAATTTGCCGGTCCAGAAACGCTGCCACCGCGACTTCATTGGCCGCATTCAAGATGGCGGTCGAGCCGGGGGGCGCTTTCAAAACGGACCAAGCCAGCTTCAAGCCCGGGAAGCGTTGTTGGTGTCCGTTCGAGTCGAGCGACTCAAATGTCAGGTCAGCGATTGAGCGGAAATCCAATGCGGCGGCGCCGGACCGCATACGATCCGGCCAGGACAGGCCATAGGCAATCGGTACCTTCATGTCGGCCGTGCCAAGTTGCGCAATGACGGAGTGGTCCTGATACTGCACCATCGAATGAATGACGCTCTGAGGATGAATCACGACCTCAATTTGTTCGGGCTTGACGCCAAAAAGATAGTGCGCCTCAATCACTTCCAGCGCCTTGTTCATCATGGTGGCGGAATCAACCGAAATCTTGCGCCCCATCACCCAATTGGGGTGGGCACAGGCCTGATCTGGCGTGACATCGCGCAACGTATCGGGCTCGCGTTGTCGGAATGGCCCGCCCGAGCCGGTCAGGATAATTTTGTCAATCTGGCTCGGCCATACCGCTGCATCAGCGGGCAAGGATTGAAAAACGGCAGAGTGCTCGCTGTCAATCGGCAACAACTTGGCACCGCCCTTAGCCACCGCCTGCAGAAAGTACTCGCCACCCACCACCAGCGCTTCCTTGTTTGCCAGCAGTAAACGCTTGCCAGCGCGCGCCGCCGCCAGGCAGGAAGCCAATCCGGCGGCCCCGACAATCGCCGCCATGACGGTATCGACCTGTTCATGCGATGCAATCATGGTGATGGCTTGAACGCCCCACAGAACGCGCGTCGGCAAATCAAGTTCAGCGCATTTCTGCGCCAGCGCGCGACCATGAGGCTCGCTCGCCATCGCCGCAAACACAGGCTTGAATTGGACACATTGCCGCAGCATCAAGTCAATCCGGGTGGCTGCGCTGAGGGCAAAAATTTCGAAGCGCTGCGGATGACGTGCGATCACATCGAGCGTGCTGACACCGATCGATCCGGTCGATCCCAGGATGGCGACCCGCCGCTTGACCCGGTTTGCCAAATCGCTCATCGGGGCCCGAGTACCGAATAGAGCATCATCGCCAAGGGCAAGGTGGGCAAGAGCCCATCGACCCGGTCCAACACGCCCCCGTGACCTGGCAGCAGGCCACTGCTGTCCTTGACCCCGGCACTGCGCTTGACCAGCGACTCGAACAAATCACCAACCACACTCATCGCGGCCATGAACACCGCCGCGACCAACAGTAGCCAGCCACTTTGTCGGCCAATGTGCGAATACAAACTGACGACATCGGCTCGCCACGCCTGGTCAACCCAACGCCAGGCAAATACCAACACAAGCACGCCTGCCATACCACCCCAAACCCCTTCCCAGCTCTTGCCAGGGCTGATACTGGGTGCGAGTTTGCTGCGGCTAAAACGCCCGCCAAAGGCCCGTCCGGCAAAATAGGCAAAGATGTCGGCCACCCACACCAGCACCAGGATCGATAGTAAAAAGTTGATACCAATGACCCTCGCCTGGGCCACCGCCAACCAGGCCAGCCAAAGCCCGACCAGGCCCGAAATAAGCCGGACCGCCGGTGAATGACCCGACCAGGCTGACACACCACTTCGCAAAACCCATGCGCCCACCAGAACCCATGCGGCGCCGGCCAGCATCCACAGCAGTGCAAGGGATTGATCGAGCCAGCCGAGCCACCAGGTCAGCGCGCACATCAGAACGCAAAAGAGACCAGACAAAACCGATGCGACCGGACCATAGCCGTTAAGGCGCGCCCACTCCCATGCAGCGGCCGCAACCAATACCAGGGCCACGCCACAAAACGGAACAGCCGAGCGGTAGAACAATGCCGGCAACAAGATAAGCAGCAAGACCAGAGCTGTGACGACGCGCTGCTTCAGCATCTGTTTTGCGGTAGCAAAGCCGCGCCGTCAATGCGAGAAAAAAACTGACTCATGTGGCAGGCAATTCAGACCGCCATGAGGTCTTGCTCTTTGGCTGCAACCAGCTGATCAATCGTGATGACGTGTCGGTCAGTCACTTTTTGAATTTCTGTTTCAGCGCGTTTTTGATCATCTTCAGAGGCCAGTTTGTCCTTGACCGCTTTTTTGATCGCTTCATTGGCGTCACGGCGCAGATTACGTACCGCAATTTTTGCAGTTTCTCCCTCATGCCGGACGACCTTGGTGAGTTCCTTGCGTCGCTCTTCCGACATGGCAGGCATCGGAACACGGATCAGATCGCCCATGGACGATGGATTGAGTCCCAAATCACTATCGCGGATCGCTTTCTCAATCTTGGCCCCCATCCCCTTTTCCCAGGGCTGCACACTGATGGTGCGGGCATCAAGCAAGGACACATTGGCCACCTGGCTGATCGGCAGCATGGCTCCGTAATAATCAACTTGCACCGAATCCAGCAGCGCAGGATTGGCGCGCCCTGTGCGAATCTTGGTCAGGTTGCTTTTAAAAGCAGCAATGGATTGATCCATCTTCGCTTCAACTGTGCTCTTGATCTCGGCAATCGTCATGTTTCTCTCCTCACTCGACGGTTCAAAGGAAGCGCTATGCAAACAGTAATTTTGCCATGCTCAGGCGTACACCAGCGTACCCTCATCTTCGCCCATCACAACGCGCTTGAGGGCACCGTGCTTGAAAATTGAAAAAACCTTGATTGGCAACTTTTGATCACGGCACAAGGCAAACGCGGTGGCATCCATGATGCCCAGGTTTTGCGCGATGGCCTCATCAAATGAGAGCTTGCTGTAGCGCTTGGCATGCGGGTCCTTGTTCGGATCGGCAGTGTAAACGCCATCAACCTTGGTGGCCTTGAGCACGATTTCAGCGCCGATCTCGGCACCGCGCAAAGCGGCAGCGGTATCGGTTGTAAAAAAAGGGTTGCCGGTACCAGCAGCAAAGATAACCACTTTCCCCTCTTCGAGGTACTGTAGTGCCTTGGGCCTGACATAGGGCTCGACCACCTGTTCAATCGCAATGGCTGACATCACACGCGCTATCAGGCCGGCCTTATTCATGGTGTCGCCCAAAGCCAGGGCATTCATGACGGTCGCGAGCATCCCCATGTAATCGGCGGTAGCCCGGTCCATCCCGACCGAGCCGCCCGCGACACCCCGAAAAATGTTGCCGCCGCCGATCACCACCGCCACCTCTACGCCCAGGTGCGTCACGTCGGCCACCTCATTGACGATGCGAACAATGGTGTCGCGGTTGATGCCAAATGGGTCGTTTCCCATCAGAGCCTCGCCTGACAGCTTGAGCAAAATGCGCTTGTAGGCTGGTTTGACGACGGACATGATGAACTCCTGGGTGTAACGACTGTGGTGGCTAGGATCAATCCAGATTCAACGCGCTGACCTTGATCTGAATCTGGACTTGGGTCAATCCGGCTTTACGCCTTGGCAATGACGATCAGACTGGCTGCTTGGCAGCCGCCACCTGAGCCGCCACTTCAGCGGCAAAATCGTCCACTTTCTTCTCAAGGCCTTCGCCTACCACGTAAAGTGTGAAAGCTTTGACGGTTGTACCCGTTGCCTTGAGCATCTGTTCAACCGTCTGCTTGTCGTTCTTGACGAAAGACTGGTTGAACAAGGACACTTCCTTGAGGTATTTCTGCACGCCACCTTCGATCCGCTTGGCCACAATCTCGGCCGACTGCACCGGCTTGCCGGCAGCCGTCGCGGTAGCGGCATCGTCAGCCGCTTTGGCGGCCGCCACGGAACGCTCTCTGGCCACCAAATCGGCAGGTACCTCAGCGCTGGACAGCGCCACCGGTTTCATCGCCGCAACGTGCATTGCCACGTCTTTGGCCGCCGTCGGGTCACCCTCGAACTCGACCACCACGCCAATGCGGGTCCCGTGCAGGTAATGGGCCAACTTGCTACCTGAGGCGAAACGCTTGAAACGGCGAAAACTCATGTTCTCACCGATCTTGCCAATCAGCCCCTTGCGCACGTCTTCAAGCGTCGGACCAAAGCCATCCTGCGCGTAGGGCAAGGCACCCAAGGCCGCCAGGTCGGCCGGATTGTTCTTGGCAATCAACTGCGCCGCCGCGTTGGCCAGTGCCAGAAAACTGTCATTTTTGGTCACAAAATCGGTTTCACAATTGACTTCAAGCAAGGCACCCACGTCCCCTTCGATGGAACAGGTCACCACACCCTCGGCGGTGATTCGTCCGGCTGCCTTGCCCGCTTTGCTACCCAGTTTGACACGCAACAGCTCCTCGGCTTTGGCCATATCACCATCGGCTTCAGTCAAGGCGCGCTTGCACTCCATCATCGGCGCATCAGTCTTGCCACGCAGTTCAGCCACCATACTTGCACTAATTGCAGCCATCTTGTTTCTCCGTACTCAATTCAGTAATTTAAAAAAGGACTAAAAAAAAGGGGCATAGCAGCCCCCATTTTTTTGGGGTCGCAGACACCTCAGACAGAGGCCTCGTTCACCTCGACAAATTCATCATCGCTCTCGGCCACAATCGCCTTGACTACGTCGTCAACGGCATTGGCGCGGCCTTCGATAATGGCGTCAGCAATGCCACGGGCATACAAGACAACGGCCTTGGATGAGTCATCGTTGCCCGGAATAATGTAGTCAATGCCTTCGGGCGAATGGTTGGTATCAACCACCGCAATCAGCGGAATGCCAAGCTTTTTGGCTTCGGCAATGGCGATTTTGTGATAACCCACGTCAATCACAAAAATAGCATCCGGCAAAACCGACATATCCTGGATGCCACCAATGTCGCGTTCCAGCTTGGCGAGTTCGCGGGCAAACATCAGTTGTTCTTTTTTGCTCATGCTCTCAAGTCCCGCTTCTTGCTGGATCTTCATGTCTTTGAGGCGCTTGATCGAGGTCTTGACGGTCTTGAAATTGGTCAACATGCCGCCGAGCCAGCGTTGGTCCACAAACGGCACCCCGGCACGGCGGGCTTCTTCAGCCACGGTTTCACGCGCCTGGCGTTTGGTACCGACCATCAAAACCGTGCCGCGTTTGGCCGATATCTGGCTCACAAACTTGGCGGCTTCCTGGAACATCGGCAACGACTTTTCCAGGTTAATGATGTGGATTTTGTTGCGATGGCCGAAAATGAACGGGGCCATCTTGGGGTTCCAGAAGCGGGTTTGGTGACCAAAGTGGACACCGGCTTCCAGCATTTCGCGCATGGTAATTGCCATAATATTAACTCCAAAGGTTAGGTCTAAAATCCAGTTCGTTTTTGCAGGCATTGCAGGCTCTCAAAATTTGAGAAATTGCCTGCAAGCATGGCAACACCTTGATGAACTGGTTTGCTGATTTGTTTGCCAAACAGCCTCTCGACTACTCAGCAAAACCCGGTAAGTATAGCACTGCACCTGACTCACTCATGCAACCTGACCTCTACACCATTCGGCAAAAGCTGCGCTCCGGCCAGACCCAGCCAGGCACAGAAATCGAACGTTCGATTGAGGTGGCGCAGTCCGCACGCTGCCAGCAAGTTTTTCTTCAAACCCTGTTTGACGAAGCGCGTGCCACAGCCAGCGGCGCAGACCTCCAGACCAGCCCGTTGGCAGGCCTGGCGGTATCCATCAAAGATTTATTTGACGTCGCCGGACAAATCACTCGTGCCGGCTCGGTGTTGCTCAACGAGGCCGCGCCCGCCACCTGCGACAGCCCGGCTGTGGCCCGGCTGCGTCGCGCCGGCGCCGCTTTCATTGGCCGCACCAACATGGTCGAGTTTGCGTTCTCTGGGGTTGGCATCAATCCGCACTTTGGTACACCCGCCAACGCAGCGAGCTCCGACTTGGCGCGCATACCGGGTGGTTCTTCATCCGGTGCCGCGGTGTCGGTGGCAAGTGGCGCCGCGTTCATTGGGCTGGGCTCAGACACTGGCGGCTCGATTCGAATCCCGGCGGCGCTCAACGGCATCGTCGGTTTCAAAAGTACCGCGCGCCTGGTGCCGACTGACGGTGTGTTGCCGCTTTCGAGCACGCTTGACACGGTCTGCGCCCTGACCCGCAGCGTGCGCGACGCGATGCTGGCGCACGAGTTGTTGGCGCAGCGACAAGTGACGCGCAGCAGCGCACCCTTGGCTGCCTACCGGCTGGCCGTCGTCACCACCGGGATGCTCGACGGACTCGACAGCACGGTCGCTCGGGCCTGGCAGCGCACCCTGAAAACGCTGCGCGATGCCGGCGCCCGGATCGAAGAGATCGCGCTGTCGGAGCTCAGCGAGCTGCCGCACATTCAGGCCAGTGGGGGCTTCTCGGCGGCTGAGAGCTACGCCTGGCACCAGCATTTGCTGGCCAACCATGCCGCCGCCTACGATCCGCGCGTGGCAGCGCGCATTCAGCGCGGTGCCAGCATGAGCGCGTGCGACTACCTCACGCTACAAGCCGAGCGAAAAAAATGGATCCGAAGAATGGAATCCACCCTGCAAGGCTTTGACGCGGTACTGTCGCCCACCGTCCCGATCGTGGCGCCACCGATTGCCGAGGTCGCCCCCGGGGCGCAACACGATGAGACGTTTTTCAAGGTCAACGCCCAATTGCTGCGCAACACCAGCGTCATCAACATGCTCGACGGTTGTGCCCTGTCGCTGCCGTGCCATGCACCGGACGAGTTGCCCGTCGGTTTGATGGTCTGGGCCGCCGCATTGCACGACGACCCGGTGCTCAACATCGCCTTCCAGATCGAACAGTTACTACAAAAATAATAGCTGCTTGCGCAGATTGCACGGGCGCTGGGGAAGAAATTAATTCATGAAAATTGCAGTCATCGGGGCCGGCATCATCGGCATCACCACGGCCTACGAATTGGCTTGTAGCGGACACGCGGTCACGCTACTGGAGCGGCGCGGGGCTGCAGCCGAGGAAGCCAGTTTTGCCAACGGTGGTGTTCTGGCACCTGGCTATTTGGCAATGGGGGCCGCGCCCGGCATGCCAACCCAGGTGATCGGGCGCGGGTTCAGTCGCCAGGCCACACTCCAGATGGGGCTACCTGTGAGCGCCGGCAAACTGGCGTGGCTCTGGAAGTGGCATCGCGCCGACCAACCCGACACCTGTCTGCGCAACCGCGTCCAACTGCAACGCCTGGCGTTTTACAGCCGCCAGCGGCTAAACCAGGTCAGTGCCGATTTGAAGCTGGAATTTGAGGGCAGCCAGGGCCACCTGATGTTGCTGCGCTCGGAGAAAGAGTCAAAGCTGCTGCAAGCAGGTTTGCAGCGACTGCGTGATGCCGGTGTCGCCTTCAAAGAAATCGATCCTTCGCAGGCCCGCAAAATAGAGACGGCGCTCAATCCTGATACCCCTTTTTTTGGCGCGATTCACTTTCCCGACGACGCGGTCGGCAACTGCCGCCAGTTTGCCCTGCTGCTGAAAAATGAGGCGCAGCGCATGGGTGTGAAGTTCATGTTCAACACCAATGTCACACAAGTGCTGTCATCCAGCCCGATTGCCCTTGCCATTGCGGGCGAGAGCACAGCCTCTGAGTTTGATGCGGTGGTGCTGTGCGCCGGACTCGATTCTGCCCGCTTGCTTGCCCCTCTGGGACTGAGAATTGCGCTCGCCGCAATTCACGGCTATTCGGTTAGCGCCACCATTCGCGAGAGCCTCAACGCGCCGCGCAGCCTCGTGACTGACCAACACTACCAAGTTTGCATCTCCCGCCTGGGCAAGCGTGTGCGGGTCACCGGTGGGGCTGAACTGGGCGGTTCCCCCGAAAAAAAAAGCGCCAAGGCACTGGCCACCCTTTACCAGGTCTTGCGCGACTGGTTTCCCGGTGCCGCCAAGCTCTCAGGCGGCGTGCAGGAATGGAAAGGCGCGCGTCCCATGTTGCCAGACGGTCTGCCGATCGTGGCGGCCAGCGGCGTCGCTGGGCTGTGGCTGAATCTGGGCCATGGTGCTAATGGCTGGGCGCTAAGCTGCGGTTCAGCCCGGGTGCTGGCTGACCTGATCAATGGCAAGACACCCGACCTCGATGTCAGCGGCTTGGGGCTGAATCGGCCAAGCGCATGAAGTTGGCAGACAATCCATGTTTTGCACCCACCACAAGCCGACACCCAGCGAGGACGAGAGCTATCAGTTTCAGGCGGCATGAAAAAAATTGACTTCCAATCCCGCCATGCCTTGTTCAGCGTGGACGCCACGCGTCGCATTGAGCGGATGGCGCAGGCCGCTCTGCCGGCGCACACCCTGATGCAACGCGCGGGTCTGGCACTGGCGCAACTGGCGCTGGCCCTGGCACCGCATGCCGAGCGCGTCTGGATCGCCTGCGGCCCCGGCAACAATGGCGGCGACGGGCTGGAAGCGGCCATGCACTTGCAGCGCTGGGGCAAGCAGCCGGTGATCACCTGGCTCGGCAGCGTCGGCAGTGCGCCGGCGGACGCGGCCGCTTCATACCAACGCGCACTCGATGCCGGAGTCACCTTTGGCGAGGTGCCGCCGCGCAACTTTGACTTGTGCCTTGATGCGTTGCTGGGCCTGGGTGCCGTCGTGCGGGAACCCGAAGGCCGCATGGCCGACTGGATTCATCAAATGAACACCGGCAACGCGCCGGTGCTGGCGGTGGATTTGCCGACCGGCCTGCACGCCGACACCGGCACGGTGACCCAACTCAGCGTCAAAGCCACGCACACCTTGAGCCTGCTCACGCTCAAACCTGGCCTGTTCACCGCGCATGGGCGCGACGCCGCTGGCTGCGTCTGGCTGGCTGATCTCGATACCCGTCAAGCAACCAGCGGGCACAGCGCCTGGCTGGCCGGTACGCCGCCAGCCGAACCGCGCCTGCATGCCTCGCACAAAGGCAGCTTCGGCGATCTCACTGTGGTCGGCGGTGCCCCTGGCATGACCGGTGCCGCCCTGCTGGCTGCCTCCGCCGCCCTGCACGCCGGTGCTGGCCGGGTGTTTATCGCTCTGCTCGATGGCGGCTCGCTCAATGTGGATACCCGCCAGCCGGAGCTGATGTTCCGACCCGTCGATGGGCTTGACTTCTCCGCCATGACCGTGGTCTGCGGCTGCGGTGGCGGGGACGCGGTTCGCACTGTCCTTTCAAAAATATTATCCACCTCAGCCCAGGTCGTCATCGATGCCGACGCCATTAACGCGATAGCCAACGACATCCAGCTGCAAACCTTGCTGACCACCCGCAGCCAGCGCGGTGCGGCCAGCGTGCTGACGCCGCACCCGCTCGAAGCGGCGCGCGTGCTGGCTTGCAGCGCCGCTGACGTACAACGTGACCGCCTCGCTGCTGCCGGGCAACTGGCGCAGCGTTTTGCCTGCACCGTGGTGCTCAAAGGCTCCGGCACGGTGATCGCCGCCCCCAACCAGACGCCAGTCATCAACCCGACCGGCAACGCACGCCTCGCCACGGCCGGCACCGGCGATGTACTGGCGGGTCTGATCGGCGCGCGCCTGGCGGCTGGCCGTGACGCTTTTGACGCCGCATGGCAGGCGGTCTATCAGCATGGACTGGCCGCCGATGAGTGGCCAGATAATCAGACCTTGACGGCTGGCGCACTCGCTCGATCACTATAAAAATAGTAGCTGCTTACGCAAGTTGAATAAGCGCTAGAGGCCATTTTGATATAAATATTCCAGAGCTTAATCCGATCCGGGAGGTGCGCTGACGGTGTCTTGACCAGGTCCCCGGCGCGACCGATCGCGCGACCCGCGGTCCAGACCAGACCCATTCCGCCCAAATCGGCAGATGCACAATACGCCACCCGCCAAGAGCCAAATCTGCATGAACTTGAATCTCTTTCAATCACGCTCGCTCAAAACCCGCGTGACGCTTTTGACCGTGGGGATTTTCGTGCTGGGGATTTGGTTGTTGGCGTTTTACGCCGGCCGGATGCTACGGGATGATTTGCAGATCCTGCTCGGCCAGCAGCAGTTATCAACCACGCAATTGCTGGCGCGCGAAATCAACAATGAGATCAACAACCGTTTTGCTGCCCTGGCAAATGTCGCCAAACGGGTCAGCCCGACGATGCTGGCGCATCCGGCTGCCTTGCAGACCTTGCTCGACGAACATGTGATTCTTCAGAGCCTGTTCAACAGCGGTGTTTACATCCTCCAAGCCAATGGTGCCACGTTGGCTGAAGTGCCTGGCAGCGAGCGAATCGGCCTCAATTACCTCGACCGTGACGACGCCGCGCTGGCACTGCGAAGCGGCACCGCCAGCGTCGGGAAACCGCACCTGGCAAGAATTGGCAAGCACCCTGAATTCGGCATGACGGTGCCAATCCGAGACGCCCAGGGTCGCGTGACCGGTGCGCTGCGCGGCGAGATCAACCTCAACTTGCCCAACTTTCTGGATGCAATTACCGACCACCAGTATGGCAGCAGCGGCAGCTATTGGCTGGTCTCGCGCAAGCACCGGCTGCTGATCACCAATAGTGGCGTGAAGCGCGTCATGGACCCGGCACCGGCGCGCGGCGTCAACCCCTTGATTGACCGCTTCATGCAGGGCTTTGAGGGTTCTGCGATTTTCATCGATCCATTTAATGTGGAGACGCTGACCTCGGCCAAAGGCATTCCAGCAGCCGGTTGGTACGTGGTTGCGGCACTACCCATCACAGAAGCCTTTGCGCCCATCCACGCCATGCAGCAGCGACTGCTGCTCGCCACGCTCCTGCTCACGCTGCTGGCGGGGGCGCTGACCTGGTGGATGCTGCGGCGCCAGCTTGCACCGCTGCTGGCCACCGCCAACACATTGGGTGCCATGACGGCGACCGGCCGGTTCCCGCCGGCCTTGCCGATTGACCACCAGGACGAAGTCGGCCATTTGATCGGTGGCTTCAATCACCTGCTCGAAACATTGCATCAACGCGAGACTTTGCTCAAACAGATTCTTGATACCTCCAGCGTCGCGATCTTTGTCATCGACGCGCAAGGGCACATCACGCAAGCCAACCAAAGCATGGCCAATATGTTCGGCTTCCCGCTCGATGCGCTGATCGGGCGTGACTACGTCAGCCTGGTACATCCGGCGCAGCGCGAGGCTGCGCGACAGAACATGTCTTCCATGCTGGCCGGCGAAGTCTCCATTTCGGACCTGGATCGACTTTATTGCCAGCGCGACCAAACTGAATTCTGGGGCCACCTGACGTGTCACAGTTTCGATGACGCCAGCACCGAACAACGCCGCCTGGTTGGCGTGATCGCTGATGTCAACGAGCGCAAGCAAAGCGAGCGGTTTGAACAATTTCGCAGCCATATTCTCGAATTGCTGGCCAACGGCGAGCCACTACCGAGCATTCTTGAAACCTTGGCACGTGGTGTGGAACAACTCAACCCGGCGCTGCTTTGCAATATTTTGTTGTCGGGCCAGCAAGCCCCGCACCTCGACCGCGCGCTGGCGACCAACGCTGACGTGGCCGCTTGCTGGTCGCAACCCATTGTCTCGGCAACGGGCCAGGTGCTGGGCAATTTTGCCGTCCGCCAGCGTGGCGCTCAGGCACCCACACCAGCCGACATTGCCCTGGTGCAACGTTTCGCCCGCGTCGCCAGCATTGTGCTTGAGCGCCGTGCTGATGCCGAAAAAATACGTGACAGCGAAGAACGTTTTCGCACCCTGATTGAGGAATCACCCACCGCCATTTGCGTTCATCGCCAAGGAAAAATGCTTTATGTCAATCCGGCCGCCATCAAGTTGATCGGTGCCACGACCGCTCAAGAGCTGGTCGGCAAATCGGTGTTCGAGCGGATTCACCCTGACTTTCGTCAAATCTCGCGAGCCCGGGTGCAGAGCGTCAGCGACTCTGGCATCGCAGCGCCACTGATCGATGAGAAATATCTCAAACTCGACGGCAGCACCATCGACGTCGAAGTCCAGAGTACCGGGATGATCTACAACGGCCAGCCAGCCGTCCGAACCGCCTTTCGCGACACCACCGAGCGCAAACTGGCGCACGAAAAACTCCTGCTGGCCGCCAGCGTTTTCAGCCACGCCCGCGAAGGCATCACCATCACCGACGCGCAGGCCAACATCATCGACGTCAACGAGGCTTTTTGCCATATCACCGGCTACCGCCGCGACGAGGTGCTGGGCCGCAACCCACGCTTCCTCAGCTCGACGCGCCAGGGCAAACAGTTTTACGCCAGGATGTGGCACAGCCTGAGCGAAAAAGGTCACTGGTACGGTGAAATCTGGAACCGGCGCAAGAGCGGCGAGGTCTATCCCACCACGCTGACCATCAGTGCCGTGCGCAACGATCAGGCAGAAATTCAACATTACGTGTCACTGTTCTCCGACATCACACTGATCAAGGCGCACCAACACGAATTGGAGCACATTGCACATTTTGACGCCCTCACCAACCTGCCCAATCGGGTGCTGCTGGCCGACCGCCTGCAGCAAGGCATGACGGGGGCCCAACGCCGCGGCCAGCCGTTGGCGGTGGCCTATCTCGACCTGGACGCCTTCAAGGCCATCAACGACCAGCACGGCCATGAAGCCGGCGACCTGTTGCTGCTGACACTGGCCACGCGCATGAAGCAGGCCCTGCGCGAAGGCGACACGCTGGCGCGCATCGGGGGCGACGAATTTGTCGCCGTGCTGATTGATCTGAGCGACCGCCAAGCCTGTGTGCCCCTGCTCCGACGACTGTTGGCCGCTGCCGCCGAGCCGGTGCATTTAGGCGGGCTGGTGCTGCAAGTCTCGGCCAGTCTGGGCGTTACTTTTTACCCTCAAGCCGAGGAAGTAGAGGCCGATCAATTGCTGCGTCAGGCCGACCAGGCGATGTACCAGGCCAAGCTGGCTGGCAAGAACCGCTTCCACTTTTTTGATGCCGAGCAAGACCGCAGTGCGCGCGGGCATCACGAGAGCCTTGAGCGCATCAGCCAGGCGCTTGACCGACGTGAATTCGTGCTCTATTACCAACCCAAGGTCAACATGCGCACCGGAGCCGTGATTGGTGCTGAAGCACTGATTCGCTGGCAACATCCAGAAAAAGGTTTGCTTGCACCAGCCTTGTTTTTGCCAGTGATCGAGGATCATCCGTTAGCCGTCGATATTGGCGAGTGGGTGATTGCCACCGCGCTGGCCCAGAACGAGCTTTGGCAGGCCGATGGCCTTGACTTCCCCGTCAGCGTCAACGTGGGCGCACGCCAGCTCCAGCAGAGCAACTTTGTGCCACGCCTGCGCGAATTGCTGGCGGCGCACCCGGCGATCAAGCCATTCTGTCTGGAGATCGAAGTGTTGGAGACCAGCGCACTTGAAGGCCTGGTCGGCGTATCGCAAGTCATTGAGCAATGCCGCGAGATGGGGGTGCTGTTTGCCATGGATGACTTTGGCACCGGCTATTCGTCACTGACTTACCTGAAGCGGCTGAAAGTCAACCTGCTCAAGATCGACCAGAGCTTTGTGCGCGACATGCTCGACGACCCCGATGACCTGGCCATTTTGCAGGGCATCATCGGCTTGGCCGGTGCCTTCCGCCGTGACGTCATCGCCGAAGGCGTGGAAACCATTGCCCACGGCAGCCTGCTGCTGCAACTGGGCTGCGATCTGGCGCAGGGCTATGGCATTGCGCGGCCCATGCCGGCCGACCTCTTTCCGGCCTGGGCCGCAGGCTGGCAGCGCGATCCCGCCTGGATTGCGGTCAGCGCAAATCTGTCAAGATCGGATGGAGATGGAACTGGTAGCAACTAAACAACGCTATTACAACAATAGCTGCTAACCCAATTTGCACGGGAGCTACAGGCCGATTTGATATGACGTTTGTGCCCACCTGGCTGGCTTGTCGCCACGCGTGGAGTCGTTTGAGCAAGCGATGCTTGAATTTTGAAAAAATAACCGCCCTTATTCCATTTTTAGATTAGCCGCGGCCGGCAAACGGCATCTTGGTCGCCATCACGGTATGGAACATCACGTTCGCCTCCAGCGGCAGGTTCGCCATGTACAACACCGATTGAGCGACGATTTTGACATCCAACAACGGTTCAATCGCCATCTCGCCATTGGCCTGCAAGATGCCCGTGGCCATGCGCTGCGCCATCTCGGTGGCGGCATTGCCAATGTCGATCTGCCCGACGGCAATGTCGTACTTCCGACCATCCAGCGAAGCGGCTTTTGTCAAGCCTTTGACCCCGTGTTTGGTCGCGGTGTAGGCAATCGAATTCGGGCGCGGCGTGGTGGCAGAAATTGAGCCATTGTTGATGATGCGTCCTCCGCCTGGTGTCTGCGCCTTCATCACCCGAAATGCTTGCTGGATGCACAGGAACATGCCGGTGAGGTTGATATCGACCACATTTTTCCACTGCGCCAGCGTCAGGTCTTCCAGTGGAATGCCCGGTGCGCTGACACCAGCATTGTTGAACAGCACATCAACGCGGCCAAACGCGCTCACGGTGGCATCAAACAACGCCTTCACCGAGTCCGCATCGGACACATCGGTCGGCAGCGCCAGCGAGCGCTCGGGTGCCCCACCCAAGGCCATCACCTCGGCCAGTGGCCCGGGACGACGTCCGGCCAGCACCACCCGATAGCCATCCTTGAGCAAGGCCAGCGCAGCCGCCTTGCCGATACCGCTGCCAGCGCCGGTGACGATGGCAATTTTCGAAGTTGATGTCATGTTGAATCCCTGTCATGAAAGAATGCGATGCGTCCGATCAAGAGCGGCGGCGTGGCTTGCGGCCTTTTTCCTTGTTCTTGACGGGCCCCAGTCCGGCAACGGTCGGCCTGGCATGGGTGACGGCCTTTGCGCCTTGCGCTGAGTGGACTGAAGTTTTTCGGGATCGACGCTGGCCAGGCGTCGCCTCCGGATCATCACCGAGATCGGTCCGGCCATCACCTTCATGCAGCACGCCTTTGTCTTTCAGGGCGCGCGAAACCAGACCCTCGCCCTCGTGCATCAGACGAAAATCAATCCGTCGGGCATCCAGATCGACCCGGCTGACCTGCACCTGAACCCGGGTGCCAATGGCGTAGCGCATCCCGGTGCGCTCGCCGCGCAGTTCCTGGCGCGCTTCGTCAAACCGGTAGTACTCGCCACCCAATTCAGTGATGTGGACCAGGCCTTCGACATACATGGCGTCGAGTGTCACAAAAATACCAAAGCTCGTCACCGCGCTGACCACGCCGGCGTACTCTTCGCCCAAATGCTCACGCATGTACTTGCACTTGAGCCAGGCCTCCACGTCGCGGCTGGCCTCGTCAGCGCGGCGTTCATTGGCGCTGCAATGCATGCCAGCGGCCTGCCAGGCCAGCATTTCAGCGCTCAATTTTTTCGGCTTCGAACCGGGCTCTGCGACACGGGAGGCGAGCCCCTTTTCGAGTCGCCGGGACAGCTTGGCGTGGGCTTCACCGGGCATCGGCAAGACCGGCAAGTGATACTTGGTTTTGGCGAGAATCGCCTTGATAACCCGGTGCACCAGCAGATCAGGGTAACGCCGGATCGGGCTGGTGAAATGGGTGTAGGCCTCAAACGCCAGGCCGAAGTGACCCTCATTAACCGGCGTGTAGATGGCCTGCTGCATGGATCGCAGCAGCATCGAGTGAATCTGCAGCGCATCGGGCCGGTCTTTGGTGGCGTTGGCAATCGACTGAAACTCACCCGGCGAGGGTTCATCACTGAGGGTCAGCCCGACACCGGTGGCTTTCAGGTAATTGCGAAGAATCTCTTTCTTCTCGGGCGTCGGGCCTTCATGCACCCGAAACAACGCGGCATGCGTGCTCTGCGCGATGAAGTCAGCGCTGCAAACATTGGCCGCCAGCATCGCTTCCTCGACAATCTTGTGGGCGACGTTGCGGGTGCGCGGCACAATTTTCTCAATGCGCCCGCCCTCATCGCACACGATCTGCGTTTCAACCGTCTCAAAATCAACAGCGCCGCGGCGCGCGCGCGCCTTCAGCAAGACCTGATAGACCTCGTGCAGATGCAACAGATCCGGCACCCGGTCTTTGCGCTTGAGGGCTTCGGGGCCGCGGGTGTTGGCCAAAATAGCAGCCACCTCGGTGTAGGTAAAGCGCGCATGACTCCACATCACAGCGGGATAGAACTGGTAGGCCGCGACGTCGCCGTCCGCGCTCACCAGCATGTCGCACACCATGCACAGACGTTCCACTTCCGGGTTGAGCGAACACAAGCCGTTGGACAACTTCTCCGGCAGCATGGGAATCACGCGACGCGGAAAATACACGCTGGTAGCGCGCTCGTAGGCATCGATATCAATGGCGGAGCCGTTCTCCACGTAATGACTGACATCGGCAATCGCCACCAGCAAGCGCCAGCCTTGCACGGCGGATTTGCCTGTGCCGATTTTGGCGGGCTCGCAGTACACGGCATCATCAAAATCCCGGGCGTCTTCGCCATCGATCGTCACCAGCGGCACATCGGTCAAGTCAACGCGGCGTTTCTTATCCTGCGCGCGCACTGTGTCAGGCAAGGTGCGGGCCAGGGCGATGCAAGCATCAGAGAACTCATACGGCACGCTGTATTTGCGCACCGCGATTTCAATTTCAATGCCGGGGTCGTCCACCTCACCCAGTATTTCCTTGACGCGCCCGACCGGCTGGCCGTAAAGCGCGGGCGGCTCGGTCAGTTCAACCACCACCACCTGACCTGGTTTGGCCAAACCGGTAGCGGCTTTGGGAATCAGTATGTCTTGCCCGTAGCATTTGTCTTCCGGCACCACGATCCAGATGCCGCTTTCCTGCAACAGGCGACCAATGATGGGCTGGTTGGAGCGCTCAATGATTTCAAGCACGCGGCCCTCCGGGCGGCCCTTGCGATCACTGCGCACGATGCGCAACTTGATGCGGTCCTTGTGCAGCACGGCGCGCATTTCGTTGGGTGGCAGGTAAATGTCAGGCTCACCGTCGTCACGCAACACAAACCCATGACCATCCCGGTGGCCCTGGACCGTGCCTTCAACTTCATCCAGCAAGCCGCTGGTTTGACTAATATTTTTGATACAATTCTCCTCTTTCCTGAAATGCCCGGATGGCGGAATTGGTAGACGCGCACGGTTCAGGTCCGTGTGCCGAAAGGTGTGGAGGTTCGAGTCCTCTTCCGGGCACCAATGTTAATGAAAACCAGAGATCTTCTAACAAGATTTCTGGTTTTTTTTTGGCCAGGAGCCACTGCATTTGCCGTGGCTCCTGGCTTGTCCTGAAATGCTTCAAGACTGGAATCTTAAAACGGCTGAGCCACAAGATCGTGTCCCTGTGCACCGACAATGCGCGCTTTGGTGAATTCACCAACCCGTAAAGTCTTGCTGATTTTTTCCGGCGGCAGCAGTTTCACCACGCCATCAATCTCAGGCGCATCGGCATAGGAGCGACCGAGGCCACCCTTTTTACCCAAACCAGGCGCGGAATCGACCAACACTTGCATCGTGGCACCGATGCGCTGCTGCAGTTTGGCGCTTGAGACTGCCTCGGCGACCGCCATGAAGCGTGCGCGCCGCTCTTCGCGCAATTCAATCGGCAACATACCGCCAATGTCATTGGCGACAGCACCCTGCACCGG
>JADGRK010000132.1 GCA_017880985.1 Rhodoferax sp.
CTTCTTAAGCCATTTTGGCTTGTGGCACAGGCTGAATATGCGCAAGCAGCTACTAACATACTAGCAAATAGGGGAAATGACGCCAGGCGGGCGGTGTGGTTTGCGGACTCCGGCCTACGCTCGCAAGCCAAACCACCGATCGTCGTGAAAGACTTGGTTTCGTCTTGGTGTCCCAAATCATCGGCCTGGCATCATTAATGGCGGAGTCGCCAATTGCAGCTTTAGATTGCAGGGAGCCGGTCGCTGAAATTGACTGACAGGCAACTCAGTGGCCCAAGCAGTCATAGGCCGACGCAAAAAGCGGACGCTCAACGTTTGACTTAGTTCTCATTCGGATTAATTCGGCTTGCGTGCGACAAGCGTGACAAAGGACTTGACCTGTTCCTTCGGAGCAGCGAAGTCTCGGGACTCGCAATGCAAGATCTCCCAGCCCAGGAAATGTGCGTGCATGTCGTCCCGTGAAAATAGGCAGTGCTCCTTCGGGTCAAACATGTCGAGGTATGTGGTTCCGTCGACAAGAACATTGATGACCGCTACACCGCCTGGACGAAGGTGCGACTGGAGACTGTGAAGTTGGCGATGGGCGGTAGCGCAATCGAAGAACATCAGCAGGCCAATCGAGACGACAGAATCAAACTCGTCGGAAAGCTCGTAATTTCGCAGATCCACTTCTGCTGCTTCGATAGGCAGAGACTGCTCCGTGGCGATACGGCGAAGGTGTTCGATGGCTGTGTGGCTTGCGTCAAGCGCCACAACCGAACAACCACGTTGCGCGGCAGCGACCGCTAGGTTGCCCAGACCGCACCCGTAGTCGAGTACGTGACCATGGAGATACGAAAGGGCAGTTTGCTCGAATGGATTCAGGGGGAGATCGGTCTGACGCACCTGCTGCTGGAACTGCGTATCAAAGAAGCGAACGCTCAAGTTTGGGTCCATAGGCTAATTATGCGACGATGGCTTTTTAAGTATCTTGCCGGGTGAGTGAAAGGCCGCATCATAATTCGTATTCAATGGCAGCCAATGGCCGGTTGCCTATCGAGGAGTAGAAGCAGCATGAAAACACTTTTCATACTAAACGATGCACCCTACGGTAGCGAGCGCACCTACAACGGCGCACGGCTCGCCGGGGCACTCGCTCGCCATGAAGACAATGAAGTCCGGGTCTTCCTCATTGGGGACGCTGTAGCGGCGGCACACCGACAACAGAAGGTGCCCAGCGGTTTCTACAACCTCGAAGCGATGCTGGGCTCGGTGGTCAGTCACTCCGGCGTCATCGGAGCGTGCGGCACCTGCATGGATGCGCGAGGTATTACGGTGGAAGACCTCATGACAGGCACCCACCGCAGCAGCCTCGACGAACTCACCCAGTGGACCGTTTGGGCCGACAAAGCCCTGGTATTTTGATCAAGGAATCTCTCATGTTCTTCCGTCAGCTTCTCGCAGAAGATGCTACGCTTTCCCATTTCTTCGGATGTGCCGGTGTCGGAAAGGCCGTTGCTGTCGATGTCGTCGCTGGTGACGAAAACGGGTACATCGCCGAAGCCAAATAGATATCGCGTTTGAGAACATCAGGCCAATATGAAATGGATGACCGCCCGCTTTGCGGAGCATGGGTTGAAAGACGGCTTCTGGCCGGGACTTGCCTGACGCCTGAGATTGCTGAATACCCGCTTTCGCTGCAAAGGCGACTTTCAAACATCACTGCTCGGTGATCGTTTTCGCTGCCTTGACAAGGGCACCCGGGTGGGACGATCGGCGAGCCGGAAATACACAGTCCCTGTATTTGAATATGGCGCACCAGGCACTTTGTCGGGCTGGTGGATTGGGTGTCCGTTAGGCGGCCCCATTCGCGGTTGCCACAGGGCAAGCTTGCCTACCAAGCTGTTAAGGCAACAACTGCCATTTCCCAAAAACTTCCGCCCGCGAGCGTGGGCCAGAGAACGGATATCCGGTCCGCCAGCCCGGCCACCGGCAGTCGCCCTGCAACCCGCGATAATTGGCGCATGTCTTCCGCCAAAGTTCTATTCGGCTTTCACGCCGTTGGTGTGCGCCTCAAAACCGCGCCCAAATCCATCATCGAAATTTATTTCGAGCCAACGCGGCGCGATGCGCGCATGCGCCAGTTTCTGGAAAAAGCGAACGAGGCGGGCATCCGTCTGATCGAAGCCGACGGCATCCGCCTGGCCAAGCTCTGTGGCGGCCATGGTCATCAGGGTGTGGCGGCGCGGGTGCAAGAGCTGGCCCAGGTGCACTCGCTGGACGAACTGCTGGAGCAACTCGAAGCCGCGCAAGGCGACAAACCGCTGGCCGAGCGCGAAGCGCCGCTGATTCTGGTGCTCGATGGCGTCACTGACCCGCACAACCTGGGCGCCTGCCTGCGGGTGGCTGACGGCGCCGGGGTGCACGCCGTGATCGCGCCCAAAGACCACGCCGCCGGCATCAACGCGACCGTGGCCAAAGTGGCCAGTGGGGCGGCCGAGACCGTGCCTTACTTCATGGTCACCAATCTGGCCCGCACTCTGAATGAGCTGAAAGAACGCAGCATCTGGATCATCGGTACCAGCGACGTGGCACCCAGGACGATTTACCAGGCGGACCTCAAAGTCCCGCTGGCGCTGGTGCTCGGCGCCGAGGGTGAGGGCATGCGTCAACTCACTGCCAAAACCTGTGACGAGCTGGTGAGCATTCCGATGCGCGGCGCGGTCGAGAGCCTGAATGTGTCGGTCGCCAGCGGTGTCTGTTTGTATGAGGCGCTGCGCCAGCGCTCAACCTGAAGGAGACTTCAGAGACTGTAAAACGTGCGGATGACATCCCACGCTGCCTCGGCCTCGTCAACGTAGGTAAACAGCTTGAGGTCTTGCGCTGTGATCGCACCTTCCTCCACCATCAGGTCCATGTTGACCAGTCGTTTCCAGTAGTCGCTGCCAAAAAGAATGATCGGTACTGGCTTGGATTTGCCGGTTTGCACCAGAGTGATGACTTCAAACAGTTCATCCAGCGTACCAAAGCCGCCGGGGAAGGCGACCAGTGCTTTGGCGCGCATCATGAGGTGCATCTTGCGCATTGCAAAGTAGTGAAACTTGAAACTCAAGCTGGGCGTCACGTAAGGGTTGGGCTTTTGCTCGTGCGGCAGGGCAATATTCAGCCCCACACTCGGCGCCCCCATCTCATGCGCACCACGATTGGCAGCTTCCATAATGCCGGGGCCACCGCCGGTGGCAATGAACAGGCGTTCGTCGCGCCGCCGTTGCGCGCTATGGCTTGCCACGAGTCGGGCAAACAGGCGCGCCTGGTCGTAGTAGCGGGCGTTTCGCAGTTGACGCTGGGCCACGGCCAGTGCACCGGCCTCACCGCTTTGCTGCGCCTGTAATAAAAAAGCTTGCGCCGCTTCGGGTGAGGGAAAGCGGGCACTGCCAAAAACGACAACCGTGCTGTCGATACCTTGTTCGCTCTGGTCCAGATCAGGCTTGAGCATTTCCAGTTGAAAGCGGATGCCGCGTGTTTCACGGCGCAACAAAAATTCGGGATCGGCAAATGCCAGGCGGTAGGCGTTGGCCTCCAGCGGGTTGCCCTGATCGGAGTAATTTTGCAATTCGGCCCAGGCATCTGCCAGGCGGCGTTCGCTAAGTTTCTGAGTTTTGTCCATGGATGCCATTGTGAGCGGAATACAGAACACAACCACCAAGCCGGGGTGGATAAATCAATTGCGAGTCAAAAAACGCTGCAAGGGCAGGGTGGCCATCCAGTTGCGCGCCCGCTCGAACGTTTTCCAGGCCAGCCACAAACGGCCACCCCAAAGCACCGCGCGTTGCGGCCGCAGGACGAGAACAAGCATCAAGGCACCGAGTGGCCAGAGAGGATTACGGTAAAGCCACTGCAGGGCAGTTTGCGCCCGGTCGGCAACGGCCAGGGGTCTTTTGACGATTTGCAGCTGGTCTGCCAGCGTGAGGCGCAATTGCGCACTGCGCTGTAGCAGGCGCTGCTGGCGCAGCACAAGCTCATCGGGCTTCATGTTGACCCGATGTCTGGAGCCCGGCCCGATCCCGCTCCAGCTCATTGACGCTGGCGGTAAACATTCCGCCGGCGCTGCGCAGACGTTGTCGGGACTCACGCAGCAGCAGCGCACCCCCTCCAAGAAATAGCAGCGTCATCACGCCTACCGCTGCCAGGCGATAACCCTCCCAAAACAGCAGGATGACGAAGCCGCACAGCAGCACCAAGCCGAGACCCACAACCAGCAGGCCGGCTGCGCCCCAAAGCAGCCCGTCAAAAAGACGTCGCTTTTCCAGTTCGACCTCGGTACTCAGAAGATCAAGCCGCACTTGCGCCATTTCAAGCGCGGTGGCCAGCAAGCGCCGCACCGAGGCGAAGAGGCCGGTCTCCTTGACGGGTTCACTCATAAAAATGCCAGTCTGGCGTTCGCTTCAGCGGCGGCTAATCAACAAACCCACCACCAGTCCAACGGCCGCGGCGATGCCAATTAATTTCCACGGATTGTCATGGACGAACTCATCCGTTGCGTGTCCCGCCTCCTTGGCCCTGACCACCGCTGCTTCCTGCAAACGCACCAGATCAACCTTGGCTTGATTCAACCTGGCCTGGACCCGGTTGCGCAGTTCGGCGGCGCCTTCGCCGGCTTGATCGGCCGTCATGCGCAGCAACTCTTCGGCGTCGGCAACAACGACGCGCAAATCACTCATCAATTTGTCCTTGTTAACAGCAGTCAGTTGAGTCATGGTAAACCTCCATTGTGTTGAAAACCATTTGAAATGTTAGTCCCTATCGTGTTCAATATCCAGAAGAAAATGTAAATGGATTGATCAATCACAAATGCGGGCGTTCATGCGGGACTAATATTCTCAACAGATGGCTTCAGTTTTTGATCCGCTGCGGTGGGGTGCGGTTGCGCTGGATGTGTTGGCCAGCGGGCGTGCCACGCCGGCAGCTCTCGCTGCGCGCCAGCAGAGTCGGCTTGCCCGGCTACTTGAAGCCGCCGGGCGAGGGTCGCGGTTTTACCGTGAGAGCCTGCAAGGCCTGGCGCCCGGCGCTACGCCGCTGAGCGCCTTGCCGATGGTTTGCAGAGCCGAGCTGATGGCACGATTTGACGATTGGGTGACAGACCCGAAACTCAAACTGGCCCAACTCCGCGCCTTCACCGCAGACCCCCCAGCGCATCGGCGAGCCTTACTTGAACAAGTACCTGATTTGGGAGAGTTCTGGCACCAGCCATCAACCTGGCGTGTTCGTCCAGGATGCGCAGGCGATGGCGGTTTACGATGCGCTGGAGGCGCTACGGCACAGCACGCCACGTCCCTTGCAACGCTGGTTTGATCCCTTGATGCTGGCCGAGCGCATCGCCTTTGTTGGCGCCACCGGTGGCCATTTCGCCAGTATGGTGTCGATGCAAAGGCTGCGTCAACTTAACCCGGTCATGACGCAAAACCTGCGCTGCATTTCCATTTTGCAGTCCAGCAGCGCTTTGCTTGATGAACTAAATGCTTTCGCGCCGACCGTGATTGCGACTTATCCAAGCGTGGCGGCGCTGCTTGCGGATGTCGCTACCCAAGGACTGCTGCACTTTGCACCAAGGGAAATCTGGACCGGTGGCGAAACTGTGAGCCTGGCGGTGCGGCGGCGGGTTGAGCAGGTGCTTGGCTGCAGCGTGCACAACAGCTATGGTGCCTCGGAATTCATGTCGATCGGCTGGGAGTGCAGTCACAGGCATCTGCATGTCAACACGGATTGGTTGATTCTGGAGCCAGTTGATCAGCAGGGACGAGCGGTGCCAGCCGGTCAGCCTTCCTTTTCTACTTTGCTGACCAATCTGGCCAATCACGTACAGCCCTTGATTCGTTATGACCTGGGTGACCAGGTGACGATGCATCCCGAGTGTTGCGAGTGTGGGTCGACCCTGCCAGTGATTGAGGTGCAGGGGCGCAGTGACGATTCCCTGGTCATGGTGGGGCGAGACGGGCAGCCACTCACGGTGCTGCCGCTGGCCCTGACCACGGTACTGGAAGAAGAGGCGAGGGTGTTCGATTTTCAGTTGCGCCAGCAGAGTAAGCAGAGCCTGGTGCTTCGGCTTGACCTGCATGGCGCTGAGGCAGCGCCCGCCGTGGCGCGATGCCGCAGCACCCTGGAGAAGTTTGCGCTGATGCAAGGCTTGGCGCCGATTCGCGTGACGGTGGAACTGGGGCATGCCATTCCCCGGGGGCACAGTGGCAAGCTGCAACGGGTAGTGGCACAGCCCAGGAGAACGGGGCGTTGGTGTCGTTAAAGCCGCTCGCTGGCGCCTATGGCGTCGCGACTTTCATTTGGATTAAAGCGTCTGCGATCGGGCTGGCCATGCTCACGGCATTGCTTGGATGGACGATGCAATCGGTACTCCATACTTCACGCACGCCGGCTTCGAGAATAATCTGCAGGGCGTCGCCAGCGAAAAGAGCATGTGTTACCGCCACGTCAACCGAAGCCGCGCCCGCCGCCAGCAGCAGACGCGCCGCCTGGGCCAGGGTCTGGCCGGTGCTCGCTACATCGTCGAGCAGCACCACTTGACGGCTTTTTACAGCGACACTGGGCAGTGTGACTTTCACCAACCGGTCGCCATGGCGTATTTTGTGGCACACAGCGTGCTCAAAACCATGGTGTGATGCTGCCAATGCAAGCCACTGCGCCGACTCCTCATCCGGACCGATCAGCAAAGGCTGTTGTCGGCGCGCTGCAATCAGGTCAGACAGTGCAGCGGCCCCACTCAGCACAATCGCGTTGGTGACCGGCACCGCATCTTGTAGCGAGGCGACCCGGTGCAGATGCGGGTCAACCGTAATCAGCGCGTCAAAAAGGTCCGCTAGAAAACCCCCCACAATCTGCTGGCTGACAGACTCGCCTGGGATAAACCCAATATCCTGGCGCATGTAGGCCAGATAAGGTGCCACCAGTGT
>JADGRK010000133.1 GCA_017880985.1 Rhodoferax sp.
TTGACGATATAGACCGAGCCCTTGCGCGAGTTGCGAATGCCGTCCTTCTTGCTGCGCTGCAGGTCGTGCATGGCGATGGTGGTGGTGACCACGGCGTCCAGAATGCCCTCGGGGATTTCGCGCGTTGCGTCCTGAGCGTCGGTGTACAAGATGGCCGGATTGGTCATCAGGTGGCCGACGTTGCGCACGAACATCAGTGAGCGGCCGTGCAGGCGCACTGGCTTTTTGCCGTCTGGCGCGCAGTAGATGCGGTCCGGATTCAGGCCACGGGTAAAGGTTTTGCCGCCTTTGCTGACTTCTTCGGTCAGTGTGCCCTGCAGAATGCCGAGCCAGTTGCTGTAGGCCAGCACTTTGTCGTCGGCATCGACGGCAGCAATCGAGTCTTCCAGGTCGAGGATGGTGGAGAGTGCCGCTTCCAGCACCAGGTCGCAGACCCCGGCCGGGTCACTGGCACCAATCGGCGTGGCGCGGTCGATGAGCAGGTCCAGGTGCAGGCCGTTGTGTTCAAACAGCACCGAGGTCGGGGCCTTGGGCTCGCCCTGGTAGCCAACGAGTTGTTTATGGTGTTGCAGGTCGGTGCTGCTGCCGTCAGCCAGTTTGACGCTGAGCTTGCCGCCCTTGATGCGGTAGCCGACCGAGTCGATATGCGAGCCTTTGCGCAGCGGGGCACAACGGTCGAGCACATAGCGCGCGTATTCGATCACTTTGTCACCGCGCTTGGGGTTGTAGCTCTTGCCTTTGGCGCAGCCGTTGGCCTCGCTGATGACGTCGGTGCCATACAGCGCGTCGTACAAACTGCCCCAGCGCGAGTTGGCGGCGTTCAGGGCGTAGCGCGCGTTCAGGATCGGCACCACCAGTTGCGGACCGGCTTGTTTGGCCAGCTCGGCATCAACATTGGAGGTGCTGATGCGCGCCTTTTTGGGTGGCTCAACCAGGTAGCCAATGCGCTCCAGAAAGGTGCGGTAGGCGGGCATGCCATTCGGGCTGCCAGCGTCGCTTAGGTTGATCGGGCCGGGGTGTGTGCTGTGCCAGGCATCGAGCTCGGATTGCAGGCGCTCGCGCTCAGCCAGCAGGGCGATGTTTTTGGGTGCCAGGTCAGCCACGATGGCATCGAAGCCTTGCCAGAATTGGGCCGGACTGACACCGGTGCCGGGCAGCATTTGCTGGTCGATGAATTGCTGTAAAACGGTGGCCACTTGCAGGCGGTGAATGGGGGTACGGTCAGTCATGGTGTAAGAGTCCAAAGTTAAGGAATGGGGGCGACTAGCTTGGGAAACAGTCCAGCACATCGCGCAGGCTGCTGCCAACGCGGGTCGGCTGGGTGCCTAGTTCTTCAAATGGTAGCTGGTAACGATTGACCCACAGCGTCTGATAGCCGTACCAGGTGGCGGCCAGTGCGTCCCAGGCGTTGCTGCTGACAAATACTATCTGGGAAGCGGCTAGACCGGTGGCCTGCTCGCCGAGCGCGTAGGCCTCGGGGTCGGTTTTGTATTTGCGGATCGGGTCCACGCTGATGACGTGATCGAGCAAACCGTCAAAGCCAGCGGACGCGACGGCGGCGTTGAGCATGGCCGCGTCGCCATTGCTCAGAATGCCGATGGGAATACCCCGGGCTTTGAGCGCCTGCAACACCTGGTGGTTCTCGGGGAAGGCGCTTAAATGGCGGTACTGGTCCAGCAAGCGCTCAATCCGGGTGCCAAATTGGGTCTGAAAATTTATGGCAAATTGGCTTCCAACGCCCGTTGCATCTGCGTGGGCTACTAATTTTTTAATAGCATAAACCAGCGCCGCCCGGGTCAAGTCCCAAAATGGCTGGTAGTGCGCACCGTGGTTGCTGGTGGTCACCAGGCGGGTGTATTCAATCTGCTTGTCGCGCCACAGCACGCTTAACTGCTGGCCATGGCCGGGAAACAATTGCTCGGCCAACTGGGCAACGCTATAGACATCAAACAGGGTGCCGTAGGCATCAAACAGCACGGCGCGGGGTTTTTCAGGATTTGATGGCGCGATTCTTTGTTCGACAGCACCACTGCGCGACATAGTTTTCATGATGCCAATACTTTATTCCATCACTGGACAAAGATTAACTTCCAATAAAGCTGTTTATTCATGACAAAAATCATTGGAATCATGCAAAACAAGGCCAATGCATTCAGTCAAAACGCCCAGCAGTAGCGTGCTCACAGCAGGTCCATCACTGCGGCGGAATCATCCTACTCGCCTTCCCAGACCGGTGCCTTTTTCGCAACAAAGGCTGCTACGCCTTGGTGAAAGTCGCGGCTCGCATAGCAGCGCCGGATCAGGTCTTCGCCCTCGGGCAAGGCATGGCTGGCGAGGCGCCGCAGCCCTTCCTTGGTCACGCTCTGCGTGAGCGGCGCGAGCGCGGCCAGCCGCTCGGAGAGTTTCAATGCGGTAGCCGTGATCTCGGCCGGCTCGCAAACCTGCAACAGGAAGCCGCAGGCCAGAGCTTCTTCTGCGCCCAGCAGCTCGGCCAGCAGCAGCATGCGCTTGACGCGCGAGCTGCCGAACACGGCTGTCAAGCGCGCAAGGTTGTGGATCGACAGGCAGTTGCCCAGGGTCTTGGCAATCGGCACGCCGAAACGCGCGTCCGGTGTCGCAATCCGGAAGTCGCAGGCCGTGGCAACGGCCAGGCCGCCGCCAACGGCCCAGCCCTCAACCAGCGCCAGCGTGGGCATCGGCAGGCGTTCAATCTGTTCGATGCAATGGTCGATACGGCGCTCGTAGGCCACGCCATCGTCGCCATGGCTGAACGACTGAAACTGCTCGATGTCGGTGCCGGCGACGAAGGCCTTGCCACCGGCACCGCGAAAGATCACGACGCGAACGCCGCGGTCGTTCTGTAGCTGGCCGCAGATGTTGCGCAATTGCTCATACATGGCCCAGGTCATCGCGTTGCGCGCCTGCGGGCGGTCGAACAGCACCGCAGCGATACTGCCTTCGATAGTGAGCTCGACAGCGCCTTCACTCATACCGAGAACGCACCCTGGGCTGCGAGCGTGGCGCGCTGGCTGGCATCAATGCCAAATTCGGCCAACACGGCATCGGTGTGTTCACCAAGCAGTGGCGGCGGCAGGCGCACCTGTTGTGGCGTGCCCAGGAACTTGACGGCAAAACCGATGTTGGGCACTTTGCCCTCGATCGGATGGTCGATCTCGATGCGCATTTTGCGGTGTCGCCCATGCTCGCTCTCGAACGCTTCGGGGTAAGTGAGGATCGGGCCCGCCGGAATGCCGACCGCCAGCAGCTCGTCGATCCACTGGGCGCTGCTGCGCTCGATGAAGGATTCTTCCAACGCTGCAATCAATTCGAGCCGGTTCGCCAAACGCAGTGACACCGTGGCAAAGCGTGGATCCTCGATCAGCTCCGCACGGCCCAGCGTGTTGCACAGCTGCTTCCATAGCTTCTGGCTGGTTGCGCCCATCACGAAATAGCCATCGGCCGCCTTCACCGCCTGGTAAGGCGCGCTCATGCGGTTCGCTGTGCCGAGCGGCTCGGGTGGCTCGCCGGTACCCCAGTATTGGGAAATGTCCCAGACTGAAAACGCCAGCGCCGAGTCGAACAGCGAGGCGTCGATGTGCTGGCCCTGGCCGCTGGCTTTGGCGCCAATGTAGGCGGCCAATATGCCGTAAGTGGCAAACAAGGCGCAACCAATGTCGGCCACCGGCACGCCCGCCTTCACCGGTGGCCCGCCGGGGTAGCCGGTGACGCTCATGATGCCCGACATGGCCTGCGCCATCAGGTCAAAGCCCGGACGATCCGCCCACGGGCCGCTCTGGCCAAAGCCTGAAATGCTCGCATACACCAGTTTCGGGTTGATGGCACTGAGCGTCTCGTAGTCAATGCCCAGCCGCTGGACGACACCGGGGCGGTAGTTTTCCACCAGAATGTCCGCGTCCCTGACCATCCGAAAAAGCACCTGACGCCCGGCTTCGGTCTTCAGGTTCAGGGTAATGCTGCGCTTGTTGCGGTTCATGTTGAGGTAGCCCATGCTGTCATTGCCCTTGAGCTTGAAGCCCATGGCACCGCGCGTCTGGTCGCCGACGCCCGGCGGCTCAACCTTGACCACATCGGCCCCCAAATCCGCCAACAGCATGCAGGCATACGGGCCCGCCATCACCTGGCTGACATCGAGCACCCGCACACCGACCAGCGGCAGGGGTCGTTTACTCGCGCTGTCTTTGAGGCTCATGCATCACCTTTCACCACCTTGGACGCCCGATGTCGTTGCCCCGTGAAAAAGACTTGAAGACACGCAGCCATCATTTCTGCGCTAGCGCTGACAGCCTGCTCGCGCCGACCGAAGCAATCTGTTCATCCTGGGCCGGAAGCACACCTGAAACACCAATGGCGCCAATGATGCTGCCATCGTGAATAATAGGGACCGCGCCCTGCAGTGGCGTGATTCCCTCAACGCCGACCAGCGCTGTGCGACCGCCAGCGATGGCTTCCTCCAACGCCCTCGACGGACGTTTATAGCGCATCGCAGTTCTGGCCTTGCCCAAGGCAACGTCAGCGCTGGCTATTTGCGCGCCATCCAGTCGCTCCAGATAAAGCAGATTGGCGCCATCGTCAACGATGGCGATGCTGACTCGCCAGTTGTTGCGGAGCGCTTCGGCATTGGCTGCGGCGGCGATCAACTTGACCACTTCCAGGCTCAGGCAGTGCTTTACAGTCAAGCGCAAGCCGGCGTCTATTTCAGTCATTTTTGTTTATCCAGTGTCTTCGTTAATTTGCTGCGTTCGACCAGAGCGATCTGCGCTTCAGAACGGTGGCAGCGATTTCGCGGTCGGCAGGCTGCCACCCAGGCTCTGTTTGAGTTTGCGCCAGGCAAAGGCAATTGCCGGCCAGAACAGCATCAGCAGCGCCAAGGTGGTGATGGTGCCGACCAGCGGGTTCGACCAGAAAATTGTCAAGCCACCGCTTGGGCCGATCATGGACTGGCGAAAGGCAGCTTCCATTTTGTCGCCCAGCACCACCGCCAGCACCAGCGGTGCGAGCGGATAGTTGAGCTTTTTCAGGACATAACCGATGATGCCGAACAACACCATGAACCAGACGTCAAGCATGGAGCTATGCACAGCGTAGGCACCGATCGCGCAGACCACGATGATGATGGGCGCAATGATAGAAAACGGGATGCGCAAAATCGCCGCGAACAGCGGTACCGTGCTCAAGACGATGAACAGTCCGGCCAGATTGCCCAGGTACATGCTGGCGATCAGCCCCCAGACAAAGTCTTTTTGCTCGATGAACAGCAGCGGCCCGGGTTGCAGCCCCCAGATCATCAGCCCGCCCAGCAGCACCGCCGCCGTCGCCGAGCCCGGAATGCCCAGCGCCAGCATCGGCAGTAGGGCTGCGGTGCCGGCAGCGTGCGCCGCGGTTTCCGGCGCAATGACGCCTTCGAGTTGGCCGCTGCCGAACTTGTCGCCGTCCGGAGAAAAACGCTTGGCGATGCCGTAACCCATGAACGAGGCGGCAGTGGCACCGCCGGGTGTGATGCCCATCCAGCAGCCGACGGCCGAGCTGCGGATCAGCGTCAACCAGTACCTGGGCAGTTTTTTCCAGGTTTCCAAAACCACCTTGGCGTTGATCTTGGCGTGCTTCCCGTCGAACGCCAGCCCTTCTTCCATGGTGACCAGAATTTCCCCGAGGCCGAACAGTCCGATCACGACCACCAGAAAATCGATGCCGATCAGGAGAGCAGACAGGCCGAAGGTCATGCGCAATTCGCCGCTCACGGTATCCATGCCAATCGCCGCCAGACCGAAGCCCAGCATCATGGAGATGATGGTTTTGAAGGGCGCCTTGTTATCGGTGCCGACAAAGCTGCAAAAAGTGAGCAGAAAAACCGCGAAAAACTCGGGCGGCCCGAATTTGAGGGCGAATTTCGACACCAGCGGGGCCAGGAAGGTGATCAGCAGCACACCGACAAAGGCACCGATGAAGGAGCCCGTGAACGATGCCGTGAGCGCCTCCCCGGCTCGGCCCTGTTGGGCCAGCGGGTAGCCGTCGAAGGTCGTCGCCACGGCTGAAGTTTCGCCCGGAATGTTGAAGAGAATCGAGGTGATGGCGCCGGCGAACAGCGAGCCCCAGTAGATGCAGGACAGCATGATGATCGCCGAGGTCGGCGGCATCGTGAACGTGAGCGGCAGCAAAATGGCGACGCCATTGGGCCCGCCCAAACCCGGCAAGACACCGATGACGATCCCCAGCACCAGGCCGATCAGCATCATCCAGCCGTTGTACCAGGTCAGTGCGACAGCGAAGCCATGAAAGAGGGCGGACAGATTTTCCATTGAGCGCGTCTCCGAGTAGTGCGTTTCAGTAACCGAACAGGGCTTCGAACGGCCCTTTTGGCAGCGGTACCATGAACTGGATTTCGAAAAGCCAGAACAATGTCGCGCTTGCGCCAACGCTGATCAGCAGCACTTTGGGCCAGCTCCGTTTGTCCATCACCCGCATGAACGCGGCGATGAAGACAGCGGAGGCAACATAGATGCCCACAAACCCGATTGCCAGCACATACACGATCGTTGGCACCAGTACCAGCAGGACCAACCTGAGTCGTTCCCACGACACGAAAATTGCGTGATCGCGGGTTTTTCCGAATAACGACTTGATAAAAACGATCAGCGCCGCAAGGCACAGGATGGCGCCGATACGAAACGGAAAGTAGCCGGACTGTGGCCCATCTACGGCCCAACCGGCACCGACCTTGTAGTTGTCCACCATCATGACCACGCCGATGAGGAAGATGACGATCGCCGTGATCGCATCGACATCGCTGTGCGACAGGCCGCTGCTGCGCGCGTTGCGAACTTTTTCTTGATCCATAGTTACCCCCGCCAGCGGCCAATTATTGAAATTATTTCTTCGCAGCGAACCCGGCTTCGTGCA
>JADGRK010000134.1 GCA_017880985.1 Rhodoferax sp.
TGAAGGGACCGGTGCCAATCGGCTCCTGGTCGATCTTCTCGGGTGTGCCCGCCTTGAGCATGGCATCGGCGTACTCTTTCGATTGCACGCCGGCGTATTCCATGGCCCAACCGGACAGGAAGGGTGCTTCTGGCTTGTTCAGGGTGATCTTGATGGTCAGGTCGTTGACCTTCTCCACCGACTTGAGCAGTTTGTCCATGCCCATGTCATTAAAGTAGGAGTGATTGGAGCTGGTGACCTTGAAGTAGGGGTTGCTTTCCTTCCACTGGCGCTCGATGGCAAAAATGATGTCATCTGCGTTCATGTCGCGCGTCGGCTTGAAGTTCTTGTTGCTGTGCCACTTGACGCCCTTGCGCAGGAAGAAGGTGTATTCCTTGCCGTCTGGCGATACCGTCCAGCGCTCAGCCAGGCCCGGTACCACAGCGGTGCCGCCACGCTCGAAGTCGACCAGACGGCTGTAGATCTGGCTGTTGGCATCAAAAGAGGTGCCGGTGGTGTTGATGCCTGGATAGAAGTTTTCCGGGCTGCCTTCCGAGCAGAACACCAGCGTTTTGGCTGCCACCGGCGTCAGCGCCAGCATGGCGGGTAGTGCGAGGGCGCACAGCACGCTGGGCCTGGGCATGAATTTTCGGTTCGCTGATTTTGAATGGATCATCTTCTGGACTCCTCAGGGTTAATGCTGCAGGGCAGCGGGTTGGACAAATTGTTCAGCTTCATGGCACGCCACCTGGCGCCCGGCGAGTTCCCGCAAGACCGGTCGTTCGGTCTGGCAACGGGCTGTGACGTTGGGGCAGCGGGTGCTAAAAACACAGCCACTGGGTGGATTCAGGGGCGAGGGTAACTCACCTTTGAGCACAATGCGTTTTTGGCTGATGCCACTGCCAGCGATGCCGGGCGTGGAGGCCAGCAGCGCCTGGGTGTAAGGGTGCAAGGGCTGCTCGAAGATGGCTTGTTTCGCGCCTTGTTCAACGGTGTGGCCAAGGTACATCACCATCAGGTCGTGCGCAATGTGACGTACCACGCCCAGATCGTGCGAGATAAACAGGTAGGCCAGACCCAGGTCGTGCTGTAGATCAGCCAGCAAGTTCAGCACCTGTGCCTGAATCGACACATCGAGCGCCGATACCGGCTCATCCGCCACGATCACGGCCGGTTTGAGCATTAGCGCACGTGCAATGGCAATGCGCTGGCGTTGGCCACCCGAGAACATGTGCGGGTAGCGCTCATAGTGTTCCGGGCGCAGGCCGACCAGGGCCAGCATGGCGCGGGCCTTGTCGGCGCGTTCATCAGCGGTGAATTCGGTATTGATTTCCAGCGGCGCTTCCAGAATGGCACCAATTTTTTTGCGCGGGTTCAGCGAACCATAGGGATTCTGGAATACCAGCTGCACCGCGCGGCGCAGCTGGTGGCGTTGGGCTGCGGTGGCATGCATCACATCCACGCCGGTGAGCTGCAATTCACCGGCGGTCGGCGTCTCGATCAGCGAGACCATGCGCGCCAGCGTCGATTTACCGCAACCCGACTCGCCCACCACGGCCAGGGTTCTGCCCGCGCTCAGCGTGAATGACACGCCGCTGACCGCCTGCAGGTGATCGGCGGCGCGAAAAATGCCGCGGCTGATTTTGTAAACCTGACTCAGGTCATGGGCCACCACCACCGGCCTGTCGGTGGATGTAGTCATGCTTTAGTCCCCAGTGGAAACTGGCAGCGCACCCTGCCACTCTGCCATTCCCGCAGCGCTGGGCGCTCGGCGCGGCAACTGTCCACCGCATAGGCACAACGTGGTGCAAACAGACAGCCGCTGGGTCGGTCATAGAGGCCCGGCACCATGCCGGGGATGGTCGCCAGGCGCGTCAGGCCGTCACTGCGTTCGGGCATGGCGGCCATCAGCGCTTCGGTATAGGGATGTTGTGGTGAAGTGAACAAGGCCTGCGCTTCTTGCTGTTCCATGATCTGCCCGGCGTACATCACCGCCACCCGCTGTGCCATCTCGGAGACGACCCCCATGTTGTGGGTGATCAACACCAGCGCCATGCCGCGTTCTTGTTGCAGGCTGCGCAGCAAATCCAGAATCTGCGCCTGAATCGTCACATCGAGCGCGGTGGTGGGCTCATCGGCAATCAGCAGCTTGGGGTTGCAGGAAATGGCCATGGCGATCATGACGCGCTGGTTCATGCCGCCGGACATCTGGTGCGGAAAGACTTTGAGGCGGCTCTCGGGGGCCGGGATGCCGACCTGCTCCAGCAGTTCAATCGAGCGTCGTTTGGCGGCCTTGCCGTCCAGCCCCAAATGCAATTTAAGCGTCTCTGCAAGTTGAAAGCCCACCGTAAAGCACGGGTTGAGGCTGGTGGTGGGATCCTGAAAGATCATCGCCACGTCTTTGCCGGTGAGTTGGCGGCGCTGCGCCTCAGACAAGGCCAGCAGGTCGTGGCCGTCGAAGCGCAGCTTGTCGGCGCTCACCACGCCGGGGTAGGCCACCAGACCCATCAGGGCCATCATGGCGACGCTTTTGCCAGAGCCGGATTCCCCCACAATGCCCAGCACGTCACCGGCTTCGAGCGACAAGCTGACACCTTCGACGGCGTGCATGACGCTATTGCTTGAGGGGAACTCAACCGACAGATTCTCAATTTCAAGAAGGGCCATGAGAGGGTGCTTTCAGCGCTTGAGTTTGGGATCGAACGCGTCGCGCAGACCATCACCGAGCAAATTGAAAGCCAGCACAGTGATCAGAATGGCCAAACCCGGGAAAGTCACCACCCACCATGCACGCAGCACAAACTCGCGGGCATCGGCCAGCATGGTGCCCCATTCGGGCGATGGCGGCTGCGCACCCAGACCCAGAAAACCCAGGGCAGCGGCATCCAGAATGGCCGCCGAGATACCGAGCGATGCCTGCACTATCAGCGGCGCCGTGCAGTTCGGCAGAACCTCGTTGAACATCAGCCGCAGATGGCTTGCACCATTCATGCGTGCAGCAGTGACGTAATCTTTGGACATCTCCGAGATCACTGCGGCGCGGGTAATGCGAACATAGTGTGGCAGCACCACGATGGCCACCGCCAGCATGGCGTTCATCAGGCCTGGTCCCAGAATGGCCACAATCACAATTGCCAGCAGCAGGCTGGGCAGTGTCAGGATGATGTCCATCAAGCGCATCACGGCAATCTCGAAAACACCCCGAAAATAGCCCGCCGTCAATCCCAGAACAGTGCCGGTGAGAACCGAGAGTGCCACCACCGCCAGGCCAATTGACAGCGACAGGCGAGCGCCAAAGATCAGACGCGAGAGGATGTCGCGACCAATGGCGTCGGTGCCCAGCCAGTGGGCGCTGGAGCCCTCGGCTTGCCAGGCGGGTGGTTTCAGAAAGACGTTGGGGTCGGTCAGGTCGGGCGCATAGGGCGCAATCAAGGGCGCAAACATGGCAATCAGGAGCACCAGCACCACAATCACCAGTCCGCCGACGGCGCCTTTGTTGCCGCTGAAGTAACGCCAAAACTCACGCAGCGGATGCGGTGGCTCCAATGCCTCGTCGATCTGTAAACTTGTCAAACTAGTGCTCATCATGCTGGCCTTTAGTGCCTGATGCGGGGGTTGATGATGCCGTAAGTCACGTCCACCAGCAGGTTGACCGCCATCACGATGGCGCCCAGCAGCAGCATGCCGCCTTGCAGCACCGGGTAGTCGCGCCGACCGATCGCTTCGATCAGCCACTTGCCCACACCGGGCCACGAAAAGATGGTCTCGGTCAGGATGGCACCGGTAAACAGGACGCCGACCTGTAAACCGATCACCGTGACCACTGGAATGAGTGCGTTACGCAAGGCGTGAAGCCCAACGACCCGCAGGTTCGACAGCCCTTTGGCACGCGCGGTGCGAATGTAGTCTTCGCCCAGCACCTCCAGCATCGCCGATCGCGTCATGCGGGCAATCACCGCCAGCGGGTTGGTGCCCAGCACGATGGTGGGCAAAATAAGGTGGGTGGCCGCTGACCAGAAGGCCCCTTTGTCGCCAGCCAACCAGGTGTCGATCAACAAGAAACCAGTGACGGGCTCTATGAAATACTGGACTGCTATGCGCCCTGAAACCGGTGTCAGGTCGAGTTGCACGGAAAACAGCAGAATCAACAGCAGGCCCCACCAAAAGATGGGCATGGAATAGCCTGTTAGCGAAACCCCCATCACCCCATGGTCAAGTACCGTATTTCGTCGCACTGCGGCCAGAATGCCAGCCGGTATGCCGAGCAACAGGGCAAACAAAATGGCGCAGGTTGCCAATTCAATCGTGGCAGGAAACAGCGCCAGAAACTCATTTAGTACCGGTTCGTGCGTGATGATTGATTTACCCAGATCACCCTGCAGCACGCGGCCGATGTAAATGCCGTATTGCACCAGCATTGGGCGGTCCAGCCCGTATTCTTTGAGTAACACGGCGTGCCGGGTGGCGTCGATGCCGCGCTCACCGGCCAGGGTTTCGATCGGATCCCCCGGCACCAGACGAATCAGGAAGAAGGCCAGCAGCGTCATGCCGATGAAAGTCGGAATGATCAGGCTGAAGCGGGTTAACAGAAAGCGCAGCATGGCTCGGCGTGTGGAGATCGAAACTCGGCGTGAATCATGTCAGAACGAAAAAAGCCGACTTGCGTCGGCCTTAAAAGTAAGCAGCCGGAGCCGATTACTTGAGGTGTTTGCCAATCAGGCCAGCCATCTCGAACATGGACACCTGCATCTTGCCGAAGATTTCCTTCAGCTTGGCGTCGGCGTTGATCATGCGCTTGTTGACTGTGTCCTGCAGCTTGTTCTTCTTGATGTAAGTCCACAACTGCTTCACCACCTCGGTGCGTGGCAGCGGACCTGCGCCTACGACGGCCGCCAGAGCGGCGCTGGGCGTCAGGGCTTTCATGAACGCTGCATTGGCGGTGCGTTTTTTCGCAGGGGCCTTTTTTGCAGCTGGTTTTTTTGCCGGGGCGGCTTTCTTTGCAGGCGCAGCTTTTTTAGCTGGTGCTGCCTTTTTGGCCGGAGCCTTGACGGTTACCTTTTTTGCCGGTGCTGCCTTTTTTGCTGGTGCAGCTTTCTTGGCCGGCGCTTTTTTTGCAGTTGCCATGATTTATTTTCCTTTTAAAAGTTGATTAACCACCAGTAAAAAACTGCTTCTTCACTGGCAGAGTGGATGCTACTGGAGAATTTGCATGTTTCCAAGAGAATTAGTGCTTTTTTCATTGGAGAACGTTGCTTTTTAAGTGCTTGACGTTGCTGACTCTACAATTTTGTGTTCCAAAGGAGACTCAACATGCTTTCGCCTTTTGCCACTTGTGACTTGTGTGATAGCCACAAAAACGATGCATCTGGTGATTTCAGAGTGCTGCCACCCGTGTTTCGCGACTTTGGTGGCGTGCGCAAATTTTGTGGCCCGGTTGTGACGCTGAAGTGCTTTGAGGACAACTCTTCGGTCAAGGCGGTGCTTGATACGACGGGTTTCGAGGAAACATCTGCCGGCCGAATTGGCAAAGTGCTGGTGGTCGACGGCGGTGGGTCCTTGCGCCGGGCCCTGTTGGGCGGCAATCTTGGCGCCGCCGCTGCCAGAAACGGTTGGGCCGGCGTGGTCATCGATGCCTGTGTCCGCGATGTGGCCGAGTTGGCGCTGCTTGATGTCGGCATCCGGGCTCTGGGGAACATGCCGCTACCGACTGAAAAACGCAGCCAGGGGCAAATCGACCTGCCGGTCCAGCTTCAAGGGGTCTGGGTTCGCCCTGGCGACTGGCTTTATGCCGACGAAGATGGCATGGTGGTCAGCGCAACCCGACTCATTTAGTGCGGCTTGGAACGGTAGCCAATACCAAGCCCAATAACGCGATGGCAAAAGCCAGCAACTGCAGTCCGTGCAGCGTCTCGCCCAATACCAATACGCCAACCAGTCCCGCTGAAATCGGCAGCATCACGGTGAACACCCCAGCCTGCGCGGCGGGTACGGTTTTCAACCCTGTCATCCAGAGCCAAACGGTCCAGACACTGGCGGCCAGGGCGTAAAAAATCAGCAGCAGCCAGAGGCTTGGCGTGACGCTGTCAAAGTCAAATTTGAGTGCGGCGTAAATACCCATCGGCGTCATCAACAGGAAGCCCCACAAGTTGATCAGCGACGTGATCCGCTTGGGCGTCAGGGCGACGGTGAGCCTCTTGCCAATCACCGCATAAGAGGCTTCGCACAGGACCGCGCCGAAGATCAGCAAATTGCCCCAGCCCCCATTTTTATATGCCATATCGGCTTCCAGCCCCCGTCCAACCTGTGCAGGCAGCTCTGAGTTTGACAGTGCAAACAGGCCAATCCCGAAGGCGGCACAGCCAATCGCGGCCCACACCCGCAGGCCAATGCGCTCGCCCAGGAAGAACCAGCTCAGCAGCGCTACGACCGCCGGCAGGGCGGCCATGATGACGCCGGCAGAGACCGCGCTGGTCAGGCTCACGCCGTACAACATGAACAGCGTAAAAAGAAAATTACCGAGAAAAGACTCCAGAAAAATCAACTTCTTGATGTTCCAGGTCAGAGGTGCTTCTGTGGCTGGTTTCCTCAGCCAGTGCAGCACGGCCAGGCCGCCGATACCAAAACGCAGCCAGGCCAGCAACAGAACCGGAATCGCCGCCACCAGGGGCTTTGACAGGGCAACATAGCCGCCGACCAATGACATGCTGAGCGCCAGAAATAGATAGGCCAGCAGGCGATTCGGCAGCGCTTGCGTCGAACTTGGAATGGTTGGCACAGAAGTCATTTGCTTTAAAAATATTGGAGCACCTGATCATGCCTGATGCGGCAATGGTCACAGTTTTTATCCCGCTATAATTTAAAACAGCACGATCGTACTATTTAGTCGATCGTGGACCGACTGTCGTTTTAATGACCAGTCTGAGGCACGGCACA
>JADGRK010000135.1 GCA_017880985.1 Rhodoferax sp.
GTCGTGTAACTGCCTTACCCTATACTGCCAATCGCACAGAGCGGTTGCCTTCGTGACGATCTCCGCGTCTATCTTGTGCCTGGAATCGTTGACGGCCAGAAGCATCAACTCAATGGCCATCAGCAGAACAATCAGATTCTTGCGGTTGAGAAAAATACCAATCACCGACAAGGCAAACAATATGGCACCGAGCGAAAGAAAATGTCCAAGCGTCAAGGTCATAGTTTGTTCTCCACTATCGTCGCGGCAGCCGCGCCGTCAGGGTCTGCTGCCCGGGTAGCCGCCATCTTGACGACCGTCAACCGATCCTTTGCCTTCACCCTGACCTGGTCGGTCGGACTGACAAATTTATTGTCCTTGCGCCGTCGCAGTGTCAAAGCGATCGCGGCAATCATTGCAACCAGCAGAATTGCCGCAGCGATTTCGAGCGGGTAGAGATATTGGCTATAGAGAACCTTTCCAAGCTCCCGGGTGTTGGAAAAGCCGATCGTCGTCTGACCCAGCGATGCAACTGCATGAGGCTCTTCGCTGCCCCTAAAACCACCCATCAGCACGGCCGCCATTTCAAGAGCGATGACTACACCCACCACAGCCGCCAGTGGAAAATGTTTCCAGAACCCGGCGCGAACGCTGTCAACATTGATGTCCAACATCATCACGACAAAAAGGAACAAAACCATCACCGCCCCGACATACACCAGAACCAGCGTAATCGCCAAAAATTCCGCCTTCAACAACAGCCAGATCGCCGCTGCCTGGAAAAAAGCCAGCACCAGGTACAGCACGGCATAGACAGGATTGCGCGCCGTGATAACGCGAAAGGCGGCGAACAGCAGCACAATCGAGAAGAAATAAAAGAAACCGGTCTTGACGTCCATGTATCGTTACTTTATTCGGTGGTCTTAAAATTAAATTAGTTCACGAGTTGTCAGCGGTATTTGGCATCAGCTGCCCTGGCCGCAGCGATCTGCGGTTCATAACGGTCACCCACCGCCAACAGCATCTCTTTTGTGAAATACAAGTCTCCAGGGGCTTCGCCGTGATACTCCAGAATGGATGTTTCAACAATCGAATCGACCGGGCAGCTCTCTTCGCAGAAGCCACAAAAAATGCACTTGTTCAAATCAATGTCATAGCGCGTCGTGCGGCGTGAGCCATCGGCACGCATTTCCGACTCAATGGTGATCGCCATCGCTGGACACACCGCTTCGCACAGCTTGCAGGCAATACAGCGCTCCTCACCGTTCTCGTAACGGCGCAAAGCATGCAGGCCCCGAAATCTTGGCGATAAGGGCGTCTTTTCTTCCGGGTACTCAAGGGTAATCTTGCCTCGAAATGCGTACTTGCCAGTCAGAACCATGCCCTTGAAAAGCTCGCTCAGCATGAAACTGGACAAGAAATCCTTCAGGGAGAAGGAAGTTTCAGTCGACGTCTCAACGGCAGTTGAAGTTGGGATAGACATAAACAACTCGAATTACTTCCAAATGTTCCAGGGAGTCTGCATCCATGCCCCGACAACCACCAGCCAGACAAGAGTGACAGGAATGAATATTTTCCAGCCCAGACGCATGATCTGGTCATAGCGGAAGCGCGGAAAGGTGACCCGTACCCAGACAAACGCGGTGACCACTAGAAATGACTTGATACCCAGCCAGATCCAGCCAGGAACCCAATTGAACAGGGCACTGTCGATTGGCGACAACCAGCCGCCGAGAAACATGATGGAAGTCAGAACCGATACCAGCCAGATGTTGGCGTACTCTGCCATCTGGAACATGGCCCAGGACATGCCAGAATATTCCACCATGTGACCCGCGACGATCTCCGACTCACCCTCGATCACGTCAAACGGGAGTCGGTTCGTTTCGGCCAGACCCGATACAAAATAAACCAAAAAAATTGGCAGCAGCGACAACCAGTTCCAGGACAGGAAATTCAAACCCATCTGCGCAAACTGACCACGGCCTTGCCCGGTAACGATATCTGTCAGATTCAGGCTGGCCGAAACCATAAGCACCACCACCAGACAAAAACCCATTGCAATCTCGTAACTAACCATTTGGGAAGACGCTCGCAGCGCTCCCAGGAACGGATATTTGGAGTTCGACGACCAACCTGAGATGATCACACCATACACTTCGATTGATGTGATGGCCATCAGAAACAGCAAGCCGGCGTTGAGGTTGGCCAAGGCGATGTCCGGGCCAAATGGAACCACAACCCACGCTACCATGGCAGGCATGACTGTCATGACCGGGCCGAGGTAGAACAGGACTTTTTCTGCCGCTGTAGGTCTGAGAACTTCCTTGGTCATCAACTTCATTGCATCCGCAATCGGTTGCAGCAAGCCCCAAGGCCCAACACGGTTCGGTCCCAAACGGATTTGTACCCAGCCGAGCACCTTTCGTTCCCACAACGTTGTATAGGTGACAGCACCCATCACGAGCATTAGAACCAGTGTGATCTTGATCAATGCCCAGACCGCAGGCCACGCAATCGCCGACCACCAAGGCGCGTTCAGCAGACCCTGACCAAAGGCAAAAATGACGTCAATCATGCTGAGACCTCCTGCGCCACAGTATTTCGTTTGGCGTCGGCCGTCAGTTGCAGGCTGGCAGCACGTCGCACCAGACCATCCAGGGCGTAAATGCTGGCCACCACCGGTGCCGCCGCAACTGCAGTGAGGTCCACCACAGCGTGCGTCGTATTGTCAAGAAACCCGCCAACCACCTGTGATTCACCTGCTGGTGGCAGCCCACCGACCAGCTTGAGCACTTCTTGCGAAGACTCAAAATCAAAACCCGGCAAACCCAGCATGTTGGCCAGCACACGCAAGACCTTCCATGCCGGACGGGTTTCTCCCAGCGGCTTAACCACCGCATGAAAACTCTGCACCCGTCCCTCGGCGTTGACGAACGTGCCGGAGGTTTCGGTAAACGGTGCAATTGGCAACAACACATCACTGAAAGCCATGTTTGATTTGAACGGGCTGAGGGTCACCACCATCTGAGCCAGCGACAAGCCAGACTTGGCTGCCGCGCCTGCCGCAGAATCAAATTCAGGCTCGTTATTCAACAGCACAACTGCTTTGAGCCCACCGGCCAGCATCTGCCCAGCATTCAGACCGTCTTCTCCAGGCAGCACGCCAGCAAGCTGTGCACCCACCGTATTCGCGGCCTCCGTCAAGTAGCCCACGGCTGCACCTGTTTGTGCGCCAATCCAGTTGGCCAATGACAACAAGCTCGACGCCTTGGCGTGATGTGCCGCTGCATTGCCCAGCAAAATAGCTTTTCGTTCCCCGCTCAGCAAAGACTGGGCGATGGCTTTGGCCACCGCGTTGACGTTGCCCTTGACCGGTGCCGATATACCTCTATCGGCGGCCACCGCCGCGGCAACGTCCGCCAGCGCCTGGGCCCAGGAACTGGCATCACAGAGCAATGTGTTGGCAACTGGCATGGCCCAGTCTTCTGCTATCGTGTTAATAGCACTCACCGAGCATCCCTTGCGGACAGCTTGGCGAATTCTCTGTGCAAACAGGGGGTGATCCTTGCGCAAGCTGGAGCCCACCACCAATACGCGCTCGAGCGCAGACAAGGAGGCAATCGAGGCACCCAAATAGCGCACACCTTCATGAGCCCCAAATTCAGCGTTGCGCAGGCGGTAATCGATGTTTTGACTACCCAACGCGCGAATCAGGGCGCCGCTGAGAAACAATTCTTCAAGCGTGCTGTGCGGACTGACCAACGCGCCAAGGCTCGACGCGCCATGGTTGGCTTTGATCTGCTTCAAGCCATTGACAACATACTCCAGGGCGGTTTGCCAATCGACGGAAATCCACGTCCCACCCTGCTTGAGCATCGGGGTTGTCAAGCGTTCTTCGCTATTCAAAGCTTCGTAGGAAAAGCGATCACGATCAGCAATCCAGCACTCGTTCACATCTTCGTTCTCAAACGGTACGACGCGCATGACCCGGTCATTTTTCACCTGCACAATCAAATTGGCACCGGTCGAGTCATGCGGACTGACGGACCTGCGACGTGACAATTCCCATGTGCGTGCACTGTAGCGAAACGGCTTGCTTGTCAAAGCGCCGACCGGGCAAATATCAATCATGTTGCCGGAGAGTTCCGAGTCGATCGTCTGACCGAGAAAGGTTTCAATCTCGGCGTGCTCACCGCGATGGGACATGCCGAGCTCCATCACGCCAGCGACTTCCTGACCAAAACGGACGCAGCGCGTGCAATGAATGCAGCGACTCATCTCCTGCATTGAGATCAGGGGCCCCACATCTTTACTGGCTACAACCCGTTTTTCTTCTTGGTAACGCGAAGAGGATGCGCCGTAGCCAACCGCCAAATCCTGCAACTGGCACTCGCCACCTTGATCACAAATGGGACAGTCCAAGGGGTGATTGATCAACAAAAATTCCATTACCGACTTTTGCGCCTTGATCGCCTTGTCACTCCGGGTGCGAACAATCATGCCTGGGGCAACTGTGGTGGCACAGGCTGGCATCGGCTTGGGCATTTTTTCGACATCCACCAAGCACATGCGGCAGCTCGCAGCGATGCTGAGTTTCTTGTGATAGCAAAAATGCGGAATGTAGGTGCCAGCTTTCTCCGCTGCATGCATGATCATGCTGCCTTTGGCAATTTCCACCTTGTTGCCGTCGAGTTCAATTTCAATCATCTTGGGACTCGCTCAGACGTAAGCCGGGACCATGCAGGTCTTGTGCTCTACGTGATATTCAAATTCAGGGCGGAAATGTTTCATCATGGCCCGCACCGGCATGGCTGCCGCATCTCCAAGTGCGCAAATCGTGCGCCCCATAATGCTCTCGGCTGCGTCGTCGAGCAAATCCAGATCACCAGCACGACCCTGACCATTTTCGATCCGGTCCACGATGCGTGAGAGCCACCCGGTTCCTTCGCGGCATGGCGTGCACTGACCACACGATTCATGCATGTAAAAGTAACTCAAACGCTGCAGGCTCTTGACCATGCAACGGCTGTCATCAAGGACAATGACCGCGCCTGAACCCAGCATCGAGCCGGCCTTGGCGACGGAGTCGTAATCCATGGTGCAATCCATCATGATATTGGCCGGCAGCACGGGCGACGAGGACCCACCAGGAATGACAGCTTTAAGCTGGCGGCCTCTGCGCACGCCACCCGCAAGTTCGAGCAACCTGGTAAACGGTGTACCCATCGGAACTTCGTAATTTCCAGGCAGTTCCACATCGCCGCTGACAGAGTAGATTTTGGTCCCGCCATTGTTGGGCTTGCCACACGCCAGATAGGCCGGCCCCCCATTGCAGATGATCCACGGCACGGCGGCGAATGTCTCCGTGTTATTGATGGTAGTCGGCTTGCCATACAGTCCAAAACTGGCCGGAAACGGTGGCTTATAGCGTGGCTGGCCCTTCTTGCCTTCAAGCGACTCGAGCAGCCCGGTTTCTTCACCGCAGATGTAAGCCCCATAACCATGCGCGGCATGCAACTGGAAACTAAATTGGCTACCCAGAATATTGTTGCCCAACAGCCCAGCAGCACGTGCTTCTTCCAGTGCTGCTTCAAACCGATGGTAAGTCTGGAAAATCTCACCATGGATATAGTTGTAACCCACCGCGATGCCCATGGCATAGGCAGCAATGATCATGCCCTCAATCACAATGTGCGGGTTGAACTGCAAGATGTCGCGGTCTTTACAGGTGCCGGGCTCACCTTCATCGGAGTTGCACACCAGATATTTGTCACCCGCGTACTGACGCGGCATGAAACTCCATTTCAGCCCGGTCGGGAAACCGGCACCACCGCGACCCCGCAGGGATGATTCCTTGACCGTCGCCGTAACCTGCTCTGGCGTCATGCCAAGGTTTGCATCGGCACCGGTTGCCGTGCCGTCTTTACCAAGAATCTTGCGCAACGCCTGGTAACCCCCACGCGCTTCATAGTCTTTGAGATGCCAATTGTTGCCGTTCAAGTCAGCCAAAATAATGGGTTGGATATGACGGCCATGAAAGCAGGTTTCGCTGCCGTTGGCCTGAAATTGGGACAGGAATTGCTGCGCCCTCATGACTGATCCCCCGCCGCGCGCAGGCCATCGACCAACTGATCAAGCTTGTCGTTGCTCATGAAACTGCACATGATCTGATCATTCACCAGCATCACTGGTGAGTCCGCACACGCACCGAGGCATTCACATTGCTGCAGAGTGAACATGCCGTCCGGCGTGGTTTCACCCATACTGATGTTGAGCTTTTGCTCAAGATATTTGAGCGCCTTGGCGCCGTCACGCAACTGGCAGGGTAAATTGGTGCAGACATTGAGTTTGTACTTGCCAACCGGCTGCTGGTTGTACATGTTGTAAAAAGTGGTGACTTCGTGCACGGCCATCGGGGCCATGCCCAAATAGGCAGCGACCGCCTTCTCACTCTCGGCACTCACATAACCCGTTTCCTGCTGGATGATCGCCAGACAGGCCATGACTGCAGACTGCTTCTGATCCGCAGGGTATTTGGCGACTTCCTGGGCGAAGCGCGCTTTGGATTGTTCCGAAATCATCGATCAACTTCCCCAAACACAATATCCAACGATCCGATAATGGCGACCGCATCACCAATCATGTGCCCGCGGCCCATTTCACCCAGCGCCGCCAGATGAACAAAGGCCGGCGGCCGAATCTTCATGCGGTAGGGCTTGTTGGCACCATCACTGATCATGTAAATGCCGAACTCGCCCTTGGGATGTTCAATGGTGACATAGGCTTCGCCTTCTGGCACCGAAAAACCTTCGGTAAAGAGCTTGAAATGGTGAATCAGTTCTTCCATGTTCGACTTCATGGATTCACGGCTCGGTGGCGCAATCTTGTGGTTGTCGGTAATGACCGG
>JADGRK010000136.1 GCA_017880985.1 Rhodoferax sp.
GCTGGCGAGCCCACCCCGTGGCGACCGCGAATGGGGCCGACGACCGGACACCCAATCCACCAGCCGAACGAGGTGACGGGTACGCCGAATTCAAATTGGGTCCATCGTGGCTGCGGAAGTTTGCGGTCTGTGACATTGACCGCTTGACCGGCCGGACCCGGTCCACCGTCGCTGTCGCCATTCCCCGATTGCAGACGTTCAAACGCGTCAGGGCTGCACGCCGTTCGAGCGCCATAGGGTTGCTGCTGCCAAGGCGCACGCCGCAAGGGTCCAAACGATCACGGCACCAGAGGGAAGGTCAAACAATGCGGAAAGCGCCAAACCGGTTGCGTAACCCAGTGCACCGATTCCGTAGGCGATAGCGTAGCGGCGCATCCCGCGATGCTGGCGCGTGCCGAGCGCCGGAATGATGAGGCTTGAGAACACAAGGTACACACCCACGAGTTGCACCGAGGCCGTGACCGCGAGCGCAAACACCGCATAGAAGCCGAAGCGCCCGAGCCGCTGCACCCAGCCCTGCCACAGGGCGAGTAACAACAGCGCCGACACGCCCGCGAGCCACAGCAATTGGGTCGTGTTGACCCACAGGATTTGCCCGACCAGCAGGTCTTTCAAATGCTCGCCGCCATGCGGGTTGCTAGAGAGCATCAGGATGCCGGCACAGGCCGCGAGAATGAACATCACCCCAATCAAGGCTTCCTGTTGTTGCGGTGCACGCCGCTCGGTCCAGGTCAGCAGCCAGGCGCCAAGCAAGGCGGCACACACCGCTGCGACCTGGACCGCGATACCGCCCTCGGGCATGCCCAGCGCGTCAGCCGCAATGACGCCGAGCCCGGCAATCTGTGCAATCGCCAGATCAATGAAGACGATGCCCCGGTCCAGCACCTGCGTACCCAGCGGCACATGCGTGGCGAGCACCAGCAGTCCGGCAATCAAGGCCGGGCCGAGGATGCCCCAGTCAAGGGCGCTCCAGTTCATCGCTTGACTCCGGCTGACAGCAGGCGCGCCAAGGTGTCATCGAACAAGCCGAACAAATCCTTCGCGCCATCGGTGCCGCCCACGGTGAAGGGGATCTTCACCGCCGCAACACCGGCGTTCTTGCTCAGCCATTCAGAGGGCTTCGGATCCTGATAGGCGGCGTACAGCGTCATGCGCGCCTGGACGTTCTTCAACGAAGCAAGGACCTCCTGCAAATGCGAGGCGGTGGGTTCCACGCCAGGCTTGGGTTCCAGCACCGCAACTTCTTTCAGCCCCAACCAGTCGTACAGGTAGACAAAGGCCTTGTGCTGGGACACCACGGCCGCCCCTTTGAGCGGTGCCGCCTGTGTCGTCCAGCGGCCGATGGCCTGCTGCCAACGCTGCGAAAAGTCGGCCAGGCGCTGCGCGTACTGGCTGGCGTGAGCAGAGTCAACTTGCGCCAGCCGCGCACCCAGAGCCCTTGCCACCTGCGCGATATTGCGCGGGTCGGTCTGAATGTGCGGGTTGCCCGCAGCGTGCACGTCGCCTTGCGAGCGGTCCAATTGGCCCGGAACGTCCAACTTGCGGACAAAATCGGCCGCCGCGAAGTTGCCGGGCTGTCCGGGCTGAACCCGGGCGTTGCCCGACTGCTGCAGCAACACGGGCAACCAGCCAATCTCAAGTTCGGCGCCGGTACAAACAACAAGATCCGCGTTGCGCGCCCGCGCAATCAGGCTGGGTTTGGCCTGAATCTGGTGCGGGTCCTGCAAGGCACTGGTTGCCACCGACACGTCGACCAGGTTGCCACCGAGTTCCTGGGCCAATGCGCCCCATTCGGGCTCACAGGCAAAGACACGCAGCGCGGCCTGCGCAGGAAGTGCCAGCAGCAGCAGCGGTGCGGCGAGCAGGGCAAACACAGTTTTTCGATTCATCATGGCGTGATCCTTGGGTGAAGTAAAGGGTTCAATAACTGTGCGCGCCGTGCGCGCCCAGACTCATTTGGTACTGGAGGAAGACCTGGTTATCCGCCAGCCCTTCTCTTGATTTGTCCTGCGCAAACTGCAAACGCACGCGGGAGAACTCGCTCGGGTTGAAGTCCAGCATGAGCGTATTTTTGCTTGGCTGGTAAGCGCTGCTTGTGAACGAGGCGGCATTGATACCGTAGTCCGGCGTGCCCGGATTCAAGCGCTCGGTTCGCAGGCCAAGCCGCCAGCTCGGCATGAATTGATAGACGCCTTGCAGATACCAGCCCGATTGCACGGCACGGTAAGCGTCCGACAGGTTGGCGTGACTCACGTCATAGGTGAGGCTGCCGCTGCGCGTGCTGCGCAGGTACTCGCCTTGCAACTTGAAGTTGGTTTGCGTGGCATTGCCGTTGGGTGCCCATTTCCAGACGCCGTCGACCACCCCGACGCGCGTGTTGCCGGTGAACACGTTGTTGACCATGCTGCCCGTGGCGTCCAGCGTCGTCAGGCCCTGGTCATTGGCCTGGGCCGTCAGCCACGATAAACCGGCACGCCAGTTGTGGCTGTCGCCGATGTCGCCTCCGGTGTGAGCGGTCAACGCAGTCATGCCCGCGCCATTGCGGCCGGTGTCGCTGCCCGGAAAACTGCGGCCACGACCCAGCTCGGCGCCCAGTTCAATGTATTGGTCGGTGGGAGCCAGCCAGTGGAGCTGCAGGCCGTCGTCACCGTATTGCGTGCCGAGCAAGGCTTGGTACGCCAAGGGGTTGTCAACGAAGTCCCAGGTGTGGGCGTGCTGCGAGTTTAGGTAGCCCACGCCAGAAAAGAAACGGCCCGCCTTCAACGAGAAGCCATTGCCCAATGATGTCGTCTGGATATAGGCTTCCTCGACCGAAACGGTGTCGTCTGGGTGCAGCGATATATTGGCGGTACCGCGCAGCCAGGGATCGATATTCGCTGCCAGGCCGAGTTCGGATTCGGCGAGGCTGAAGCCCCGCGAACCGGGCCCGGCAGCAGCGCCGGTTGGCAACTGAAAACCGCTCAGGTGGTAGCTGGCCGGGTCCCGCGAAGTTCGGGTATAGCCGCCCGAGAGGATCAAGGACATGGCCGGATTGAAGGCGTTGGCACCGCCGACCGATGCTGCGGCCGCAGGTGCTGCTGCCGCTGGCACGGCCAAAGCCGCATCTGCCGTGGCCGGTGGTGGTGTTGCGGCGACGCGCTCCGCCACCACAAGGCGCTGCTCCATCGCCTGCAGCCGTGCTTCGTAGGCGGCGCGCATGGCTTCAATTTCCTGTCGAAGCAATTGAATTTCGGAGGGGGTGGTGGGTGCGCTATCGGCAGACGCACAGAACGGCGCGGCCAAGGCGAGTGCGAAGCTCGCCGATAAAATCTTATGCATGGGTTTTCATTCTTTGAAACATTGCGGGACAGACCGCAGCTACGCAAAGCGAGCCAGCTCTGTCCTCAACTGATTAGGACAATGAACGACGCCCAGCCGCGCGCTGCGCAACCCGGACGTTATGAGGCAAGAATCAGTGCAGGGGGAAAGGTGGAGCCCGGCTGTCGTAGGCACGCGTGGCTGCCGTCAACAGGATGCCGCGCAGCTCGACAAGCGCTGCCTCATGGAGCACCCGCGCCGGGGGCAAGTGGGAAGATGAGACCAGTGGCGCACCGCCGATTAACGCTGCTGCGCTGAGACACAGGTCGCAACGATCCTGGTGGATCGCCTGCTTGCCATCGTTTTGGTCAGCTTGGTTCGAAGGCAGGTGCGAAAGCACGTGCCAGGTCGCGGCTGTCTGCGCCATCGGCAGCAGCAATACAAGCCACAGCAGCCACACCAGGTGGCGATGTGTGAACGTGTGGCGTCGCGTGGTGTGCATGGCGGTGCGATGGTAGCCGAAACGTTGAACGGCTGCTTTCTCTAGCCCCGACCGCCTCCTTAACCCGGCTTCCGCTGTTGGCGAGTCAATTCTGACGGACCGCAATCAGTCTGAACCCCAAATTGGTGACTCCGGCACAAACAGCTCCGAGCAGCCGGGCAGGGGTTACCTTGGGCGGACCAACCCCTGACCACTGTCCGTCAAGCGGTTTACAACCCAAAAACATCAATCAAAGTGGCTTACAGACCGCGAGCAACATGCGCAGACAGCTATCAAAAACATAGCTGTTTAATGGGCGCTACTGAACGCTGGCCGGGTAGTGCTCCCCGACCCAGCGCTCAAACTGCTGGCACATGGCCTGGTCCGATTCGCCGTTGTCGGCAATCACCTCAGCGCCGTGCACGATGCGGATGGTGGCGTCGAGGTTGGTGGCTGTAGGGGGCGGGTAGTCGCGCGTGGCGGCGGCGGCCATCTGGCTCTGGGCTTCTTGCCAGGCAAGCGCTACCGTCTGGTTGCAACTGTCGGCCAGGTACTTTGGGTTGAAGGGCTCTCCGGTCAGGCTCAGCAGCGTGTCGTTGTGGCTGATGCCGTTGCCCCGGGACCAGTAATGCTCGGCCAGTTGCGGGCCGATGGCCGGGTTGTCGGTGAGGTAGCCGTACTGGCGCTCAAAGTAGGCGCGCGTCTGGTACACCGCCATATTGGCCAGCAAATAGCCGTGGTAGGCGGCGGCCGACTCCTGATTCAGCAGATGCGGAATCGACAGCAAGGGGCGCGGCCCGACTGCGACGCCCAGGATGCGCTGCTCGCACTCGCGCGCCAGCGCCAGCACACGTTCGGGCGTGAGTTGCTCGTCCGGCAACTGGTACAGCGCGCGCTCAAAGTAGGGCACGACCAGAATGCCACGCTCTGCGAATGCCGCAAAAGGTTGCGTGGTCTCGATACGGGCGTGAATCAGCTCGTCCGGGATTGGCTCGCCTTTGGCATTGCGCGCATAGCGCTTGAGCCAGTCGGCATCATCAAGCAAGCTGTCACAAAACATGGATTGGGTCTCGGCGTAGGCCATCGAGGTCGGGGCGAACTCCTGCGAGAAACACGGTGAGTTTTGCGTCACATTGGCAAAGTGCGCGGCGTGGCCGCCTTCATGGAACAAGGTGTTGATGGCGCGCGCGCCGCTGCCAATCTGATCCGGCTTGGCGTTGGCCGTGAAATTGATCTGCCCGGCCACCCAATGCCCCTGGCCATCAAAGTACGAAGGAATGGGACCGTGGCAAAAGCCATTCTGGTATTTGCCGGTGCGCTCCAGCAGGTCGAGCTGCAGGGTCGCGCCGCGGTAGGCGATGCCCAGGCGGCGAAAGCTCTCGATCCAGCGTTGCAGCCCCTTGGCAAATGAGAAATAGGGATCAAGCTGGCGCGTCACGTCGCCGCTGACGTGGAAGCGCAGGTTCCAGGGCTGGGTCGCGTCGGCACCGTGCGAACGCGTCAGGTCGCTCAATGCACGCTCGTTGGCCGCGCGCGTGCGAAGCTCGAAGTCGTCCAGAATCGTGAACAATTGCGCGGCCGACATCTGCTCGTTCTTCTGCACCTTGTAGTCAAAATAGTTCCCGAAGCCTTGCGCGCGGGCAAAGGCATTGCGTTTTTTGATGATGTCGAGCCAGCCGTGCGCTAGCACCCAGCGCTCCAGCGACATCAGTGCGTCATGCGAGCTCTTGCGTGCCGCCTGATTGCGGTTGGTGGACAGATTGGTGCTGAGCGTGCTCAACGTGGCGTCTTCAAGCTGGCCGGCTTCACCCACATGCTGCAACACCAGATCGCGCCGCTGGGCGAACAGCTCGGCCTCCAGTTGGATCAGCTCACTCATCCGTTGGCGCGCTGCGTCGTTGTCAATGATGTTGCTCTCGAACAGGGCCAGCCATCCCTTGAGACCATGGCGCAGCGCGCGCTCGGCTTCATCCGGATCGGTCGCGCCCAGGCCGGCCAGTGCGCTTCGCACTGCAGCCAGGCGCGCTGGGTCGGAAATGAAGTTCTTGTAGGCTTCTTCGGCGCGGGCAAAGCCGGCGTCGTCGCTTGAGGTGGCCATGTAGGTGGCCCAGAACAGGTCTTCCTTGGTCTTGTGAACGGCGGAATAGTCGGTGTTAAGGGTGTCAAACAGCTGGCGCGCAGATTGCATGTGGGTCTCTTTTTGGGTGGGTGATCACAAGGTCAGCGCTCTGGATCCGGAAATATCAATCCCTGCAGGCCACGCTTGCGCTCGAACGGCTTCCATTGGTCTTGCGCTTGCGAGAGTCGGTCGGCCACCGCCCACCAGGCGCTGGGGTTGAGGCCCAGACCGAGGTGGCTGGCGATGACTTCCAGGTTTTCAGTCAGCGGATTGATCTTGCAGGGCCGCTGGATGCTGGCCGCCCAGGCGACCACACCGTCGCTGCGGGAATAGACGGAGGTGGTGGGCACCGGTGGTGCAGCCGGCAAGTCAAACTGTTCGACCTCGCGCTGAATGTCGCGCCCGCTCACGAGTTGGTACAGGTGCCAGGCGTTGGTGCTCTCATGCGAGCCGGCAAACGGTGTGCCCAGGGTGATGACACTGCGCACGCAGTCCGGCAGTTCTTTGGCCAGTTCGCGGGCGTAGATGCCGCCCAGACTCCAGCCCACCAGGCTCACTTTTTGGCCGGTGACCCGACAGGTGTCGATGATTTGTTGCCTGGCCGCCTGGAGCACGCCGGCGCGCGGCCCAAAGTTGAAACCCTGGTTCCAGCCGGAGACGTCGTGACCCAGGTTCTCAAGAAAACTGCGCAGCGGCAGCGTCGAGGCGTCACTGGCTGAGAGGCCGGGGAACACAATCACCGAATGACCGTCACCGCGCGCGGCCTGACGTAGAAATGGCCAGGCCGGAATCACGGAGCCCAGTTCCCAAAAAGCCCGCAGTTCCATCGCCATCAACCACGAACTGGGTGCTGAGGGCGGCTTGCTGACATCAATCGGTTTCTTGAGATGGTGCTTGGTTGCCATATCTTTAACAGTAGCATTTTTCGGTGTAAAAAATGTCACTTTGCGGTGTGTTTGGAGACCGGCTTCCTGATTT
>JADGRK010000009.1 GCA_017880985.1 Rhodoferax sp.
ATTCTGGAAGTCTGGTTTGACTCCGGCACCACGCACACCACGGTGCTCAAGGGCTCGCACCCCGGCAGCGGCCATCCGGATGGCCCCGAGACCGACCTGTATCTGGAAGGCCACGACCAGCACCGCGGCTGGTTCCATTCTTCGCTGCTGACCGCTTGTGCCATGTATGACCGCGCGCCCTACAAAGGTATCTTGACGCACGGCTTCACGGTGGACAGCAAGGGCCACAAGATGAGCAAGAGCGCCGGCAACGGCGTCGATCCGCAGGAGACCAGCAAAAAGCTCGGTGCCGAAATCATCCGCCTGTGGGTTGCTGCCAGCGACTACTCGGGTGACATCGCCGGTGACGACAAAATTTTGGCCCGTGTGGTGGACACCTACCGGCGCATCCGCAACACGCTCAAGTTCCTGCTGGCCAATGTCAGTGACTTTGATCCGGTCAACGATGCCGTGCCGCTGAACCAGATGCTCGAAATTGACCGTTACTCCCTCGCCCGCGCCGCGCAGTTGCAGGCCGACATCCTGGCGCACTACGAGGTCTATGAATTTCACCCGGTGGTGGCCAAACTACAGATTTACTGCTCAGAAGATTTAGGTTCGTTTTACCTCGACATCCTGAAAGACCGGCTTTACACCACCGCCCCCAGGTCGCTGGCGCGGCGTAGTGCGCAGACCGCGCTGTGGCAAATCACACAAGCCATGCTGCGCTGGATGGCACCGTTCCTGAGCTTTACCGCTGAAGAAGCCTGGGCGGTGCTGGGCGCAGCCGGCAAAACACTGACCGAAACGAAAGACTCCATCTTCATGGACACATACGTCCAGTTGGACGCGCCCGATACTGCCTTGCTGGCCAAGTGGTCACGCATCCGGGAAATCCGCGATGCGGTGAACAAAGACATCGAAGTCCTGCGCGCCGATGGCAAAGTGGGTTCGTCGCTGCAAGCCAGCGTTGCAGTTACCGTGAACGCCGACGACTACGCGCTGCTATCGAGCTTGGGCGCTGATCTGAAGTTTGTTTTCATTACATCCACTATCAATTTAATAGCCGGTGACGCGCTAGCCATACGCGCCAGCGCCTCAAATGGCATAAAGTGTGAGCGCTGCTGGCATTACCGTGACGACATTGGCATTGACCCGGCTCATCCCGGCATCTGCGGCCGCTGCACCAGCAACCTGTTTGGCGCCGGTGAAACCAGGGTGTTTGCCTGATGGCGCGCAGATCATCTTCCAGCGCCGGCGGCATGCTGCAATGGCTCGGGCTGGCGACTGTCATTTTGATAGCAGACCAGTTCACCAAGTTCTTGATCATTGGCTTCTACCAACTCGGTGACGCCACTTTGGTCACCAGCTTCTTCAACCTGGTGCGGGCTCACAATACCGGCGCAGCATTTTCGTTTCTGAACAGTGCCTCCGGTTGGCAGCGCTGGCTTTTCACTGTCATTGGCATACTGGCAGCAGCGCTGATTTTGTGGATGCTCAAGTCACACGCCGGCCAAAAACTGTTTGCCTTTGCGCTGGCCTGCATTCTGGGTGGGGCGCTGGGCAACGTGATCGACCGTGTGCTGTATGGCTACGTGGTGGACTTTCTGGACTTTCATTGGCACGGCTGGCATTTCCCGGCGTTCAATGTCGCTGACAGCGCAATCACTGTGGGCGCGGCCTGTCTGATCCTCGACGAACTGCTGCGCGTGCAGCGAGGACGCTGACCGCCCTGCGCTTGCCAGGCACCTCTAACGCTATTTTTTTGATAGCTGCTCATGCCCGTTCACTAAGGGCTAGAGCCCTAAAACTCTTATAAAGTTAAAATCGTGCAGCCAGTCGTTTTGCGCGCTTCCAAGTCGCGGTGCGCCTGTTGCACGTCTTCGAGCTTGTAACGCTGGTCAATGCGAATGGTGACTTTGCCGCTGGTCACCGCTTCGAACAAATCATCCGCCATCGCCTGCGTTCTCTCGCGCGTGGCGATATGCGTGAAAAGAGTCTGGCGCGTCAGATAGAGTGAGCCTTTGACGCCCAACAAGCCGGGCGCAATCGGCGCCACCGGGCCGGAGGCGTTGCCAAAACTGGCCATCAGACCAAAAGGGCTAAGGCAGTCCAGCGACTTGTCCCAAGTGTCTTTGCCGACCGAGTCATAGACCACCTTGACACCCTTACCGCCGGTAATTTCTTTGACGCGGGCTAAAAAATCTTCTGTCGCATAGTTGATGACGAAGGCCGCACCATTCGCTTTGGCCAACGCACACTTGGCATCCGACCCGGCGGTTCCAATCAGTTGCAGCCCCATGGCGCGCGCCCACTGGCAGGCAATCAGGCCAACGCCACCGGCGGCCGCATGAAACAACACAAAATCGCCGGGCTGCAAGCCGCCCTGCGGCAGCGTGCGCTTGAGCAGGTATTGCGCCGTCAAGCCCTTGAGCATCATGGCCGCACCGGTCTCGAACGAGATGGCGTCAGGAAGCCTGCAAACGCACTTGGCGGGCATGACACGCAGATCGCAATAGCTGCCAGGCGGCTGACTGGCATAGGCAGCGCGATCACCGACCTTCAGATGGGTGACACCCGCGCCCACGGCTTCGACCACACCGGCCGCTTCCATGCCCAATTGCAGCGGCATCGGCATTGGGTATAAGCCGCTGCGCTGATAAACATCAATAAAGTTCAAGCCAACCGCGTGATGGCGGATACGAATTTCACTGGGGCCGGGATCGCCCACAACGACGTTCACCAGTTTGAGTTGTTCGGGGCCGCCATTTTGATCAATGCGAATGGCGCGGGAAGTGAATTGGGTCATGTCGGATCTCCTGAAATTTGAAACAGCAAGCGCTCGCCAGCAAACAATTACTGCGCCTTGAAACCACTGGCCTTGATAATGCGCGCCCAGGTTTGGGCGTAAGCATGTTCCCGACTGGTCAATTGCTGCTGCGTCATGTAGCCCACGGTCAGCCCCATCGCGGTCAAGCGGTCATGTACTTCAGGCAAGGCAATCACTTTGGCCAGCGCGGCCGAGAACCGATCGATGGTGGCCTGTGGCGTGCCTGCGGGCGCAAAAATACCGTAGTACGGCACATCCTCAAAGCCAGCCAAACCGAGCTCGGCAAAGGTCGGTACATCGGGCAAAGCGGCCTGGCGCGTGCCACCCAACACCGCCACCACGCGGATCTTGCCGGCTTTCTGGTTCTCGATAAAGTCTGGCACTGAGCCAATACCGGCATTGATCTGGTTGCCGAGCATATCGCCCATCATGGGTGCGCTGCCGCGGTAGGGGGCGGCCTGCAAATCGAGCTGGTATTTCTCTCCAATGACCTTGACCAAAAACTCAGGCACCGAGGCCGGTGCCGGGACTCCCACCGTGCCTTTGCCACCGCCCTGAGTGCGAATCCAGGCCACGTACTCATTCATCGACTTGACCGGTGTACCGCCAGAGACCGCAAGCGCGTTGACAAAGGTGGCAAATCCGCCAACTGCCACAAAATCCTGAGACGGATTGAAGCCCGGGTTTTTCACGACCAGGGGCAGAATCGAGATCGTGTGATCATGCGACAGGAACAGCGTCGTGCCGTCAGCGGGCGCAGCCTTGAGCGCCTGGGCCGCAATCTGACCCCCCGCGCCGGCCCGGTTCTCGACAATGATCGAGGTACCCAATTGATCTTTCAACTTGTCAGCCAGCACACGCGCAATGGCATCGGTGCCGCCGCCCGGTGGAAAACCGACCATGATTTTGATTGCGCCGGTTTGTGCCGTTGCCAGACCGCCCAGCAACAAAGCGCTCAGCGCCAGCGTGTGACGAAGGGCACGAGACAGGCCCCACAAAGATGATCCAACCATCATTTTCTCCATTTGATAAAAACAACAATCCCTTGGCAATTTACCACGCAGACCGGCTTGATCAGCCTGCCCGACGGGTCAGTGCCGCTGACGCGGTTCAAAAGGTGCCAGGGTAAGCGCCGCCATCGGCCAGCACGTTCTGGCCATTGATGTAGCCAGCCTGCTGGCTGCACAAGAAGGCGCAGATGGCGCCAAATTCTTGCACCGTGCCAAAGCGCCGTGCCGGGATGGTATTGCGTCGTGCCGCCATCACAGCCTCCAGCGCCTGACCCGACCTTTCGGCCGCTCCTTGCATAATGCCCCGCAGTCGATCTGTGTCAAATGCGCCCGGCAGCAAATTATTCATCGTAACGCCCTGGGCCGCGAGCTTGCTGCGCGAAACCCCCGCCACAAAACCGGTCAGGCCGCAGCGCGCACCGTTGGACAGACCCAGGATGTCAATCGGTGCTTTCACCGCACTCGACGTGATATTGATGATGCGCCCGAACCCGCGCGCCGCCATGCCGTCCACCGTCGCCTTGATCAATTCAATCGGCGTGAGCATATTGGCGTCGACCGCCTTGATCCAGGCCGCCCGGTCCCACTCGCGAAAGTCGCCGGTCGGCGGGCCGCCGGCGTTAGTCACCACAATGTCAAAGTCCGGGCGCACCGAAAATACCGCCTGGCGACCCTCACTGCTTGTGATATCTGCTGCAACAAATGTGACTGTAGCTCCCGTCCTACCTTCGTGGGCAGCTATTAATTGACTAGCAGATTGCTCCAGCGCCTGAGCCCCACGCGCCACCATCAGCAGGTTAACCCCTTCCTGCACCAGCGCCTGCGCACAGCCAAAGCCCAGGCCCTTGCTGGCGCCACACACCAGTGCCCATTTGCCAGCGATTCCCAAATCCATAATAATCACCTCAATAAATAATGTTGCTCGATTGCCATGATAAGAGCAAACTATAAGTTTTCTGGCACAGTACGCCAGTCTGCCTATAGTTTATTATTAGCTCGCACGCCGGTACCAGACCAACGCAATTCAAGGCCTTGTTCATTTCAACTCGGTTGTCATCATGCTGCGCACTTTTTTGATCGTCCTGTTTGCATGGTCTGCGGCGGTGAGCGCGGGGAATGCAGCCGATTTCAGCTTCTCCAACGCGGACCCGGCTGACGAGGCGCAGCAAGATGAGCAGCAAGCCAGAGTCACGTCGATGCTGCTCACGCCGTGCCGCAACAAGATCAAGAACCAGAAAATCCTGGTGCTGATTGGTGAGAGTCAAAATGGCAGGGTACGCGCCAACCAGTCGGCCTTCAGTCCACATTTCGATGCCATCAATTCGCGCTTGCGCTCGCTCGGCCTGAGAACCTACACGCAAGCCCAAATCCGCCAACAGGTGGCGCAGGCCGAGATTGATGCGTACTTCAAGAACGATCCCGATGCCGCGATCGGTGCTTCCAGGCGAATGGCAGCGCAGTACATCCTCAAGGGCCTGATCACCACGAACGCCAGCCTCAACCAGATGGTCAATGTCAACCAGGTCAATATCAGCATGAACTTCACCTTGACCGGTGCCAACGGCAAGATGATTTCGCAGGCCAGCGCCGAGAACGCCAGCTATGCCGGGCAAGATACCTCGGGCATGGCACTGACTTTGATCAACGAGCGCGCCGACGAGCTGGTAGCTTCGTTGTACAGCGACTATTGCCAAAATGCCGGCGTGCGCTAGACCCTCACCTGTGTAACCAGACCTTCTACTTTTACCGGTGCAAACTTATGAACATCCATCTTTTCAATTCCTCCAGGCTGGTCGCATTGACCGCACTGTTCGCGCTTTGCGCGCTCGGCACTGAGGTCCTGGCGCAGCCCACTTTTGGCAACCCGTCACCAACGGCGGGCAGCTCAACCTCAGACAAAGCCAACGCTGCGGCAGACGCGGCAGCCTACCGGGAGGTTGACTATGTGAACAAGGCGACCAGGGGCCCGGCGCTGGTCGTTATCCCGGGTGACGTGAAAAGCAATAACGCCACCTTTATGCAGAAGTTCGGCCCCAACAATATTGCAGATTTTGCCGAGCTTGAGCTCTCCAATGCCAACTTTCCGGTGCTGGAACGCAACAACCTGGGCAACCTGCTACAGGAAATCTCGCTCGCCTACAACCTGGGCGACGTCGCCAGTGCGCGTAAAACCATGAAGGTCGGCAAACTCAAAACCACCAAGTGGGTCGTCAAGTTCGATATTCTCAAGGCCGAGCAGATCGCTGAAAACAAGAAGGGCTTTGATGGCCGGGCGGTCGGCGGCCTGCTGTCAATGTTTGGTGGCATGGGCGCGGCCGGGCATGTGGCCGGCTCGGTACAAACCCAGGATTCAACCGGCGTGTGGCTGATCGGCATGCGCTACAAAATCATGGACGCCAACACCACCGAGCAGGTGGCCCAAGGCTACAAAGAACTCAAAATGGAAGTCGGTGCCAGCCAGACCAGCGTGATGGGGGTGTCTGAAGGGGCGAAGGGTGGCGTTGGCCTTGACACCATGGTGCAGCGACTGGTGCAAACAGCCGTTTGGGATATCGACTCCAAATACAAATAAGCAGGTAAGTCCGTCTCTCCTCAGGAAAACAAAATGCCCGGCATCACCAAACTCGGTAAATACCTGATCCGGCGAGAACTCGGAAAAGGGGCGATGGGGGTCGTCTATGAAGGTTTTGATCCGGTCATTGAACGCACGGTAGCCATTAAAACCATACTGCCCAAGCAGTTGGTGGCGACCGAGGCGACGGATGTCATGGCCCGTTTCAAACGCGAGGCGCAGGCGGCCGGGCGTCTGAGCCACCCGGGCATCGTCGCGGTCTATGACTATGGCGAAGCGGTCGCGGAAGATGATCGCACACTGGTGGCGGGGGCTGACGGCCTGGAGGATGGCGGGCAAACCATCGCTTTCATCGCCATGGAATTCGTCAAAGGCCGCGAGCTGCGTGACTATTTTGAGGCCAACGAGCGCTTCGCGCTGCCTGAAGTCAATCGCCTGATGGGCGAAATACTGGCCGCGTTGGGCCATGCGCATGCCCACGGCGTGGTGCACCGCGACATCAAGCCAGCCAACATCATTGTGCTCGACAACGGCAGCCTGAAGATCGCCGACTTTGGCATCGCGCGCATCGAGAAATCCGAGCTGACGCAAGTGGGAACCCTGATGGGTACGCCGACCTATATGTCGCCCGAGCAGTTCATGGGCCAGACCGTGGACGGTCGCAGTGACCTGTTTTCATGCGGCGTCATCCTGTACCAATTTTTGACCGGCGAAAAACCCTTTGCCGGCAACAACACCACCATCATGTACAAGGTGTTGCACGAGGAGCCGCTGGCACCCTCGATGCTCAATGTGGCACTGCCACCTGCCTTTGATGCGGTGGTGAAAAAAGCCATGGCCAAGAATCCGGACCAGCGTTTTCAGACCGCAGCGGAGTTTGCCGCCGCGATTGAGGCGGCTGTCGCCAACCCCGCTTGGGATGCGACCCTGGTCAGTGGCGCCAACACCGGCACCAAGACGGCTGCACCGCCAGCCGCCGCCAGCGGCGGCGAAAGCGCCCGTATCAACCAAATCGTCATCCAACCAGTTGCTGATGGGTGCGCTGGCAGGGCTGACGCTGGTGATTGCCGCCGGTGCGTACTTTTACTTCGGGAAAGACGGCGGCGCGCCGGTCCCGCTGGCGCAAACTGCCGCACTAGCGTTGGCAACTGTCGCCACTGACACGCCAAAAGCAGCGAACCCGGCACTGCCGAACGATCCGCCACCACGATCTGGCAACTGGCATCGCGTCCAATAAGAACACCGGTTTTGACCTTTTCCATCACGCTCTCAAGTTTGCCGCAGCGCAGGTGAAGCCGGGTGTTTTTGGGCGCTGAAATGATCGACGGCGTGGCCATCGTCAACTCCTCGCCAGACTGCCAGATAATTTCACAAATCTCCACATCGGCGCCTTTGCCCCTCACCGACAGGGCGGCAATTCTGCGCGACGAGCTTCGCAGCAATTTGGACAACTGTTCAACCGTAGCATGCGTGGTAATGATCTGCATCGCTTTGGCAAGTCCGGCCATGCGCGCCGCCAGATTGACGGTGTCGCCAAAGACATCCCCATTTTCTTCGATCACGGCGCCAAAATGCCACCCCACCCGAATCGCACGCTTGACGCCCGACAGCGCCGGCAAGGCCATGATCTTGAGTTGCATGTCCATAGCGGCCAGACAGCCACTATCAGCATCAGGCAGAACACACATCACCTCGTCACCAATGGTCTTGATCACGCGCCCACCGTACTGAGCCACAATGCTGCGCATCGGGGCGATGCATTCATCGACCATTTTCTTGGCCTCGATATCACCGAGCATTTCATAAATCCGGGTGCTGCCCGCAAGATCTGCAAACAAGACCGCCATCGTTGCCGGTGGCTTGTGCGCCACTTTTTCAGACTGCAAATTGAAATCAGGGGTCGGTACCATTTAAATTGCCTCAGAGCTGCCGGACATGAGCCATCGTATCTTTTGCCATCAACGATAAAAAGCTCAGCTCGACGCTGATCGCCCGCTGCGGGTAAACACAAATATACCCGCAATCACCAGCACCGTGCCCATGGCCACCCAGACGGTAAAGGGTTCGCCCAGAATCACGACACCCATCAAAATGGTGGACATCGGGCCGACCATGCCGGCCTGGGAGGCCAGGCTGGCCCCAACGCGCTCAATCGCCATCATCACCAGCACGACAGGTACGGCAGTGCACAGCGTCGCATTGAGCACCGAAAGCCAGATCACTTCGGGCGCCACCAGCGCCGCACTCCAGGGGCGCAAAACCAGGAACTGCGCGATGCACAACAGGCAGGCCACGCTGGTGGCCAAACCCACCAGCCGCAAGGAGCCCAGCCGCTGCACCAGTTCACCACTAAAGCTCAAGTACACCGCGTAACTGACGGCACTGAAAAACACCAGCACGGTACCCAGAACGACGTCACTGCCTTCCAGTTTGATCTCGTGGCCAAACACCAGCAGCACGCCGCAATAACTGATGGCCATGCCCAGTGCCTGAGTGCGTTGAATATGCCTCTTGTAGAGCAGCAAGCCGAGCAACAACACCAGGGTCGGATTGAGGTACAGAATGAGGCGCTCCAGCGAGGCAGTGATGTACGACAAACCAGCAAAATCAAGATAACTGGCCAGGTAATAGCCGGTGATGCCGAGTCCCAGAATGCCGAGGTAGTCTTTGCGCGCAAGCGATGGCTTGCCGCGACTGGACCACCAGCCCATCAGTGCAAAAATGGGCAGCGCAAACAACATGCGGTACATGATCAGCGTGACCGCATCCACCCCATACCGGTAGGCCAGCTTGACGATGATCGCCTTGCCGCTGAACGCGATCGCCCCGAGGGTCGCCAGCAGCAGTCCGGATGCTATCTTTTTAGGAGCTTCTTGCGCCATTAACACGGGAGCTACAGGCATTATTCCTTAAAAACCTTGTGGTGCAGTCGACGCAGCGACCACCAGACGCCGAGCGCCACCAGCGGAATGGCGGCGGCGGCCGTGCTCTCTGCGCTCACCGGCCAGCCCAAAACATGCGCGCCCTTGGCCAGATAGCTCACCAGCCCCACGATGTAATAGGTGATGGCCGCCACCGACAGCCCCTCCACGGTGGACTGCAACTTGAGCTGCAGGCCCTGGCGCTGGTTCATGGTGGCGAGCAGCGCCTGGTTGCTTTGCTGCTGTTCGATTTCCACCCGCGTGCGCAGCAGGTTGCTGATGCGCGACACGCGTTGCGACAATGCGTCTTGCCGCCGTGTGGCCCACTCGCAGGTGCTGCGCGCAGGGGTCAGGCGGCGCTCCATGAATTCGCCGATGGTCTGCATGCCTGGCAACGCCGCCTCATTGATATCGCTGATGCGCTTGTCCACCAGCTCAAAATAAGCGGCGCTGGCCGAAAAGCGCGAATGCGTGGCCGCGTGCTGGCTCTCCACCTGACCGGCCAGTTTGGTCAAGCGGTCCAGCAGCAACGGCTCATCCTGCGTTGTGGCGCTGCGAATGGCGCTGGCGAGCTCGGCCAGTTCACGCTCGGCGCTGGCCAAGATAAGCGTGGCCTCACGCGCGACGGGCAAGCCCAGCAAGGCCGCCATGCGGTAGGTTTCAATCTCCAGCAAGCGCTGCACCAGACGCCCCAGTCGGCGTGGCGACATATTCCCGGCCAGCAGCACCATGCGGGAAAACCCATCGGCGTGCATCGCGAAGTCGGTATAGACCTCAGCCGCGCCACCGGCAACACTGGACGCCACCAGCGTGTCTTCCAGCAGCACGTGCTTGACCAGCGTGGCGGCACCCAGGGCATGGCTTGACAAGACCCACAGGTGCAGACTCGACAAACACTGCCCAGGCAATCCGGCAAACCAGTCTTGCGGCACGGCGTCTGCGGCCAGTGTCGGTTCATTGTCACCAAAGCGCTCAATCGGCATCGGACACATGAAAGTCCAGGTGACAAATTCGGTATGCAACTCCCAGCGGATATGGAATGCTCCCAGGTCCATGCGGAAGTGGCTGGACTGCGGGTCCGGCAGCGGCAGGTGATGGTCGCGCAGCAAAGCTGCCACATGCGAGCGGCTGGCGTCGCGCTGGGCCGCATCACACACCATGACCACGTGCGAGATCGCCAGCGGTGCCACCAGCGCCTGTGGCGGACGGGCGTGAACTTCGTTGTGTAGAGCTGCGCGTTGCGGGTGCTGGTGCAAGGGGTGTTTCATCAATCTTCGACAAACGCCTCTTCACGTTTGCGCTTGATCGATGGCAGCAGCACGATCACCAGCAACACGGCCGCCGCGGCCAACAGGCTCGCAGACAAGCCACGCGTGACGAACACACTCCAGTCACCGCGCGAGAGCAGCAAGGCCCGGCGCAAATTTTCTTCCATCATCGGCCCCAGGATGAAACCCAGCAGCAGCGGCGCCGGCTCAACGCCGAGCTTGATGAACAGATAGCCAATGAAACCAAAAAGACCCACCAGCCAGACGTCAAACGTATTGTTGTTGGTGGAGTACACCCCAATAGCGCAAAACAGCACAATGGCCGGGAACATCCAGCGGTAAGGCACGCTCAGCAGCTTGATCCAGATGCCGATCATAGGCAGGTTCAGGACGATCAGCATCGCATTGCCAATCCACATGGAGGCGATCAAACCCCAAAACAGCTCCGGATTGCTGGTCATCACTTGCGGGCCGGGCTGGATGTTGTGGATGGTCATGGCGCCCACCATCAAGGCCATCACCGCATTGGGCGGAATACCCAGGGTCAGCAACGGAATGAAGGAGGTTTGCGAAGCCGCATTGTTGGCGGACTCAGGAGACGCAACGCCGCGAATATTGCCCTTGCCAAACGGCACTTCACCCGGCCGCAACTTGGTCTTCTTCTCGATCGAATAGGCACCAAAAGCGGCCATCACGGCACCGCCGCCGGGCAAGATACCCAGCAGGCTCCCCAGCGCCGTACCCCGCAAAACCGCTGGCACCATATTTCTGAAGTCTTCCATCGTGGGCCACAGCCCGGTCACATTAGCCGTAAACACCTCGCGCTCGCTCTCGTGCTTGCCCAGGTTGCTGATGATCTCGCCGTAGCCAAACACGCCCATGGCGATCACGATGAAGCCAATGCCATCGGTAAGTTCCGGAATATCGAAACTGAAACGGGCCACCCCCGAATTCACATCGGTCCCGACCAGACCCAGCAACAACCCGAGCAGAATCATGCCAATGGCTTTGAGCAGCGAGCCGGAAGCCAGCACCACGGCACCAATCAAGCCCAACACCATCAGCGAAAAATATTCAGCCGGGCCAAACTTGAAGGCCACCTCGGTCAACGGCACCGCGAAGGCCGCCAGAACCAGGGTACCGACACAACCGGCGAAGAACGAGCCCAGGCCGGCGGCAGCGAGTGCCGGGCCCGCCCGTCCCTGGCGCGCCATCTGGTAGCCGTCGATCACGGTCACCACAGAAGACGTCTCACCCGGCAGATTCACCAGAATGGCGGTGGTGGAGCCGCCGTATTGCGCGCCGTAATAAATACCGGCCAGCATGATCAGGGCCGACACCGGAGGCAGCGCATAAGTGGCTGGCAACAGCATGGCAATGGTGGCCACCGGGCCAATGCCGGGCAGCACCCCAATCACCGTTCCCAGAAAACACCCAATGAACGCATACATCAGGTTGATCGGCGTGAAGGCCACGCCAAAACCCAGCGACAGGTTTGCAATCAGATCCATTTTGTCAGTTCCTTAACCGGTAATGAAGGTAGGCCACGTCTGAAACTGCAGCTTGAGCAGCACGATGAAGCCCAGATAACAACTGACCGCCAGGATGGTGGCCAAAATCAGGTTCTCTTTGAAATTGAATTTGTCCCCCGCCAGGCTGGCGATGAAGGTCAAGGCATAAATGCCTGCAATCATGCCCATGGCCGGCAGCCCGATGCTGGGCAACCCCCCCAGCAGTACGCCGAAAACCAGATTCGCCGCAATGATGAAGATCAGCGGCTTCCACGCCCAACTGCCTATTTTTTCACCATCTTCAGTTTCGACGACCAGGGCCTTGAATGTGATGACCGCGCCCAGGATCGCCATCAAGATGCCCAGCATCAGCGGAAAGTAGCCGGGGCCCATGCGCGCCCCGGTTCCCACGCTGTAACTGGTGGCACCCCAGGCGAAGGCGACACCGACAGCCATGAACAGGAGGCCGGAGAAAAAGTCTTTTTGACTCTTGATATTCATTGATAAGTTCCTCGAAGAATTCGAACTTGCCATTGTGCATGGGAAACTCATTCCACAGCATATGGATTTCACCTATGTCGCACCAGTGACTGCTGGACAAAGCAACCGCGGCTTTGCCGTTCAAAATCAGAAAAAATCAGCTCAAGGGCGGCGTGGACGACAAAACCTCTTCCAATACTGTCAACCCCTCGGCGATGCGCAAGGCCCCGGCCAGACGCAGGGGGCGCATGCCGTCGCTCACGGCCTGACGTTTGAGCGCGTCTGTATTGGGCTCGCGATTGATCTTGTCTTTGAAGGCCTCCGACACCACCAGCAACTCATACAGGCCCATACGGCCCATAAAACCGGTCATCCGGCAATCGACGCAACCGACCGGTTTGAAGGGCTTGTAGTCGCCGCTGATCTGCCACGGCTTGACCACCTCGGACAGCGCCTCGCGGCTGGCGCTCTGGTCGGGCACTTTGCACTGCCGGCACAGAGTGCGCACCAGGCGCTGCGCCAGCACCCCGAGCAAGGTGGCATTGATCAGGTACGAGGGCACACCCAACTCCATCAGTCGCGTCACCGCCGACGGTGCGTCGTTGGTATGCAGCGTGGAGAACACCAGATGCCCGGTCAGCGCGGCCTGCACCGCCATCTCGGCGGTCTGCTGATCCCGGATTTCGCCCACCATGATGATGTCCGGGTCTTGCCGCATCAGCGCACGCAGCCCTTCAGTAAAGCCAAAATCAAGCTGCGGCTGGACCTGGGTCTGGTTGAACGACGGCTCGATCATCTCGATCGGGTCTTCCACGGTACTGACATTCACTTCTTCCGTGGCCACCCGTTTGAGGGTGGAATACAGTGTGGTCGTTTTTCCGGAACCGGTCGGGCCAGTCACCAGAATAATGCCGGTCGGACGCTTGACCAGGGCCTCCCAGCGCTGTGCATCGTGCGCTGAAAAGCCCAGCGCGTCGAGGTCTTTGACCGTGGTCTCGGGGTCAAAAATGCGCATCACCATCTTCTCGCCAAAAGCCGTCGGCAAAGTGGAGATCCGCATTTCAATCTCGTCACCACGGGGGTTTCGCGTCTTGATGCGGCCATCCTGCGGGCGGCGCTTTTCCATCACGTCCATGCGCCCCAGCAACTTGATGCGTGCCGTCATGGCGCCCAGCACCCCCATCGGCATCTGGTACACGGGGTGCAACACACCGTCAATGCGAAAGCGGATCACGCCCTGCTCGCGCCGCGGCTCCAGGTGAATGTCGCTGGCGCGCTGGTCAAACGCGTACTGCCAGAGCCAGTCCACCACCTGCACCACGCTTTGATCATTGGCATCGATCTGTTTGTTGGTCTTGCCCAACTCCACCAGTTGCTCAAAGCTGGCACCCCCGCTGTTGCCGCCCGCTTTGTTGGCAGCACGCACCGACTTGGCGAGCGCAAAAAACTCGGCGGTGTAGCGCTGGATTTCCTGCGGATTAGCCACTACCCGGCGCACGCTTCGGCGCGACTGCCGCTCCACTTCGGCCACCCAATCGGTAACAAATGGCTCGGCAGTGGCGACCACAAGCTCATGCGGCGTCACCTGCACCGGCAAAATCTTGTGCCGCTCGGCGTAGGCGGCACTCATGGTGTCGGCGACCTTGCCGACATCCACCTTGAGTGGGTCGATGCGCAAATAGTCCAGCGCGACACGCGTGGCCAGCCATTGGGTCAGCAACTCAATGTCAAGTGACTTGCCGTCGCTGGCGCGGTGCACCGAAACACTGGCCAGGCGCACCAGGGGATGTTGCGCACTCTCAGCTTGCGCACAGCGCGAGTTGATGCGTTGCGCTTCCTCGGCGCTGATAACTCCGTCACTGTGGAGCCAATGAACCAGACGACGCCAATCGAGCGGCCCGCTAAAACTGGTTCGGGTATTCGGCTTGGGACTGGTGGTGTTAGTCATGTCAGCATCGGCTTGAAGACCCGCACCCATTTGGTGGCGGGCAGGCCCCATTGGGTCTGGATGATTTCAGCGCGCGCCATCAGCAGCTCGCGCTTGGGTCGGCTCGGTGTGCGCTGTGCCAGCACCACCGTATTGCCCTCGCGGGTCGGCCGGAACGCCCACACCGCCTCTTTGCCAAACGCGGCGGATATTTTTTCAACACTGCGCGCAAAGCTTGAGGCCCGGCCAAACAGATTGACCGTCATGCAACCATCGGGTGTGAGCAAGCGTCGGCAGTGGTTGTAAAACGGCAAACTGTCAAGCACCGGCGCGGCCGCTTCATGGTCGTACAAATCCACCTGCAGGGCATCCACCGTGCCCCACCACTTGGGGTCTTGAATTTCTTGCCCGGCGTCCCCCAGCACCACCTGAAGGCGCGCGTTTTCAGCCGGCAATTTGAACCAGCCGCGGCAAGCCACCAGCACCTGCGGGTTGAGCTCGATCACAGCGGTTTTCATGCGCAGTATCTTGTGGCAGAACTTGGTCAGCGACCCGGCTCCCAAGCCCAGTTGCAGCGCCTGGCGTTCGGGCACCGACTCAGGCGCCACAAACAGCAACCAGGCCATCATGCGCTCAATGTACTCATGCACCAGCACAAGAGGCTCGTCAAGGTACATCGATCCCTGAATCCATTCGGTGCCCAAGTGCAGGTGCCGCATCGAACCATCGTCAGAGAAATTAACTTCCGGGAGCGTGTGTGTTCGTTTTTTCAAGATAGGGCATTATCCCCAAACATTATTCAGCGCAACTCACATCAAGCTTGGCACCTCGGATTCCGGACCAATCCTGGTAGTGACGTGCATATCCTCTAATGATGGGAAAAGACTGAAGGGCTGCTGACCAAAGCCGGAAGGCCGCGGGCGTTTTCAGTTCTGCGTTGTACGACTTCGATGCAAACGTACGAAAGTCTTCGCGCCCCGCGTTTGCGTCACGCGGTCTGCAACCAGTTCAGCGCCTCCACATCGTCGGCAAAGGGGAAGTGCCTTACTTCGGCCGACGTAAAGTGCTTGCCGATCGCTTCCACCATGCCTGCGATCTGACTGTCCGTCACGACTGCCACGCGTTCGACCTGCTTGTGGTGCTCGTGGACAAAGTGCATGTGCGCAGTGAATCCCTCGAAGTTCTCCCACCCGGGAAATTTCCTCGAATGAATCAATACGCCATGGAGTCGATCGTGGTCGGAGAGGTAGGAATCGACAGCAACGCTGAGACCGCCGAAGTCCTCTTTGGTTAGCGGCGCGTGGGGTTTGAGCACCAGGATACCTTCTGGCTTCATTATCGAGTAGTCGAGCATGCGACCCTCCATGAGTGTAATTATTATCGTAGGCCATCATGGTTGCCCATTCTGTTCGCTAGCGAACAGACGATCCATGGCTAGATGCGTACCGTGCAAGCATCGAACCGCAACCCGAACCGGAGAAGAACCATGCTGAAATCACGCGAAGGTCAAAAAGTCCCCAATGTCACTTTCCCGATTCGGGTCAATGGTGAATGGCAGAAAGTAACCAGCGACGCATTATTTAAAGGTAAAACGGTAGTGCTATTCGCGCTACCGGGTGCCTTCACGCCGACCTGCTCCAGCACACACCTGCCACGTTTCAACGAGCTGGCAGAGGTATTCAAGGCGAATGGGATCGATAGCGTTATCTGTCTGTCAGTCAATGATCCCTTCGTGATGGAGACCTGGAAAGAAGAGCAGAACGCCCAAGACATCTACTTCCTGCCCGATGGCAACGGTGAATTTAGCGCAGGCATGGGCCTCTTGGTGGACAAGTCGGAGATCGGCCTGGGCAAGCGCAGCTGGCGCTATTCCATGCTGGTGAAGGATGGACTGATTAAAAAAATGTTCATCGAGCCGGAGGAGCCGGGCGATCCTTTCAAGGTGTCGGACGCCGATACCATGCTGAACTACATCAACCCCAAGGCCAGCCCCCCGCCACGCGTAACTTTCTTCAGCAAACCCGGCTGCCCCCACTGCGCGCGCGCCCGCAAGATGCTCAACGAAAAGGGCTATCGTTTTGAAGAGATCGAACTGGGCAGCCACGGCATCAGCTACAGCTCCCTGCAAGCGGTGAGCGGACGCGGCACCACACCCCAGGTGTATATCGATGGTCAACACGTGGGTGGCGCCGACGAACTGGCCATCTGGTTGGCGAAGTAAGTTGTCACCGTCTGGCTCAAACCTGCCATGACGCCAATTCATGTCAATGTCGCCATTGTTGGTGCCGGTACCGCGGGTATGGGCGCCTACCGGGCAGCCCGCGCCCAGACTGATTCCGTTTTGCTGATCGAAGGTGGCGCCTACGGGACGACTTGCGCGCGCGTTGGTTGCATGCCCAGCAAACTACTGATTGCTGCGGCGCAAGCCGCGCATCAGGCTCGGCATACTGAGCCGTTCGGGGTGCAGGTGCAAGGCGTCACGGTTGACGGCGCGGCGGTCATGGCGCGCTTGCAGCGCGAACGAGACCGTTTTGTCGGATTCGTGCTGGAGACGGTTGAGTCGATTGCGCCAGGCGACCGTTTGACGGCCAAGGTCAGTTTTCAGGATGCCAATACCCTGGTGACGGAGCAGGGCCAGTCAATTCACGCCAAGCGCATCGTGATCGCCACCGGCAGCATTCCCGTCCTGCCGCCAGTTCTAAAAGAATTGAGCGCGCGTTTGCTGACCAATAAAAACGTCTTCGACTTACCCACTTTGCCGACCAGTCTGGCGGTGTTCGGTCCCGGCATACTTGGAATGGAACTGGCTCAGGCGATGAGCCGCCTGGGCGTGAATGTCAAGGTGTTCGGCGTCGGCGGTGGTATTGCCGGCATTCGCGACCCGGCCATTCGGGATTACGCCAACACGACCTTCAACGAAGAGTTCTATCTGGATGCATCGGCTCAAGTGAAGTCAGTCAAAGAAACCGCCACCGGGGTCGAACTCAGTTACCTGCATCGAGACGGAGCCTGGCAAACCGAGCAGTTCGACTATGTCTTGGCCGCTACCGGTCGAGCGCCTGATATTGCTGGATTGGCGTTGGAAAACACCGGACTGCAGTTGAATGAACACGGCATCCCCTTGTTTGACCGCTTCACGCTGCAGTGCGGCAACAGCGCAATCTTTATTGCCGGCGACGCCAGCAACGACGTTCCCCTGTTGCATGAAGCCGCCGATCAGGGGCGCATCGCTGGCGAGAATGCCGGACGTTATCCCGATATCCGACCCGGCTTGCGCCGCACGCCACTGGCTGTGGTCTTCACCGATCCACAAATAGCGTCGGTGGGTTTCAACCTGGAACAGCTCAACCAGCATTTCAAGGGTCGCTTCGCGGACGGACTCGTGTCCTTCGAGGACCAGGGGCGCAGTCGGGTCATGCTGCTCAACAAGGGGATTCTGAAAGTCTATGCCGAGCAAGGCAGCGGCTTGTTCCTGGGGGCGGAAATGTTCGGCCCTGCCGCCGAGCACATCGGGCATCTGCTGGCCTGGGCCGCGCAACAGCGCATGACGGTTTCCGAAATGCTGGAGATGCCTTTCTATCATCCGGTCATTGAAGAAGGCTTGCGCACCGCCCTGCGGGATCTCAACCATAAGCTGCACCTCGGTCCGCAAGTGATAGCGCGTTGCATCGATTGCGGGCCAGGCGCTTAGTAAATGACCCAGCCTATCAGTGACAAGCGCCAGCGACTCCACCCCGATGTGCTCAAGCTCGGTCTGGTGAGCTTTCTTACCGACCTCAGCTCAGAGATGATTTTTTCGGTTTTCGCGATCTTCTTCACCACTGTGGCGGGTGCTTCCAGCGCGCTGTTGGGGCTGATCGAGGGACTGGCAGATTTTTCTGCTTCTTCGCTTAACTACCTGGCCGGCTGGCTATCGGACCGCAGCGGGCGGCGCAAGTGGCTCGCCACGGCGGGCTACGGCTTTTCCACACTCGCCAAGCTCATTCTGCTGGTGTCGTCGTCCGTTGTGGGCCTGAGCCTGTTTCGCGTCATCGAACGGCTGGGCAAAGGTTTTCGCGGGCCGCCGCGGGATGCCTGGCTGTCGTCAATTGCCGTGAAGGAGTCGCGCGGCTATGCATTTGGCGTGCACAAGGCGCTCGATAAGTCCGGTGCCGTGCTCGGGCCGCTGGTGGCCTATGCACTGTTGTCGTGGCTGGGGGAGTCAGCCAGCACCTACAGCACGCTGTTTCTGGTGGCCTTTGTGCCTGCGGTGATCAGCGTGGTGGTGCTCACGCGCATCCCGGACCAACCCGGTGCAGCGCATGAGCGCGAGAGCGTGCGCCAAAACTGGCAGCAACTCAGTCCCGGTTTCAAGCGCTTCCTGGTGCCGGCAGGGGTATTTGCGCTGGCCTATTTCAGCCTTGGATTCATCCTGCTCAAGGCCCATATCGTGGGCTTTGGCATGACCGACATCGTGCTGCTCTATGCGCTGTTCAATACCACCTGCGTGGTCGCCGCACCGCTGGTGGGAAAGCTCGGCGACAAGGTGGGGCGCAGTCGCATCGTCGTGCTGGGGTATGCAGTCTATGCGGCCATCAACCTGTGGCTGGTGGTGGCCAGCAGCCGCTGGGAGAT
>JADGRK010000137.1 GCA_017880985.1 Rhodoferax sp.
CGTGGCGGGCGTCGTAGGGTATTGATTTATAAAACCTGCTATTCCTTCGCTGACCCTGAAAATCCGTGTGTCGGTGGTTCAATTCCACCCTTGGCCACCACCCCATTTTCCGCTATGGAAAAATGCCCTAGAAAGGGCATTTTTTTCGCGGCACAAATCGAAATCCGTGTGCAATCCATTGCACATGACACCCGCCCGCCCTCGGCACGTCGCGGGTTCAACGGTCTATGGGATGCAGGTCCGGGCCGGGGCGGCGAAGCGTGGGCGTCGCGCATGCTGAACCGGCGCCGCCGCAGCGTTGCGGGAGGGCCGGCACACAGCGACCACCGTCAATCGGTTAACAGAAGGCCAGAAAAACCACCTTGCATGGTGGAAACGCCACCTGGGCATTCAAATTCTAACTCGCGCCCTGTTTCCCACCCCTATTGACAATGCCGACAATAATGCATACATTACAGAACACAATAATTCAAGAGGGGGTTGTGGTGGCATCTGCGACAAACATCGCACCCCGGATTTCGCTTTCGGCTTTGCGCTTCACGGCTAGCGGTCTGAATCGACCCGAATGCATCCTGGCGACGGCGCGCGGTGCGTTGTATTCGGCAGATTGGCGCGGCGGCGTGGCTCAGACCTTGCCCGACGGCAGCCAGAAACTGTTCGCAGCGAGCCTCCCCCTTGGCCGGCCACTTAAACCCAATGGCATTGCCCTGCGCCGGGACGGCAGCTTCTTGCTGGCCGATCTGGGCGATACCCAAGGCGGTATCTTTCGTTTGGAACGGAACGGGTCGGTCGCTCCCTTCCTTGAGGAAATCGAGGGCATCCCGCTACCGCCTTCGAACTTTGTAATCGAGGACGGCAAGCGCACCTGGCTCACCGTTAGCACCCGCCACCAGCCTCGAGCGCTGGCATACCGCAAGGACATCGCCGATGGCTTTGTCGCCGTCGTGGACGAGCGCGGCGCGCGCATCGTAGCCGACGGGCTGTGCTACACCAACGAGGCAGTGCCGAGTCCGGACGGCCAGTGGCTCTACGTCAATGAAACCTTTGCTCGTCGCCTGACGCGCTTTCGCATCGGCGCTGATGGCGCGCTCTCCGGAAAGGAAACCGTCGCCGCCTTCGGCCACGGCACTTATCCGGACGGCCTGACATTCGATGCGGAGGGCGGCATCTGGATCACCTCCATCGTCTCCAATCGCGTGATCCGTGTACTGCCCGATGGAAGCCAGGTGCTGATGCTGGAGGACTGTGATCCGGCGCATCTAGATTGGGTGGAGCAAGCCTTCCAGTCTGGTGACATGGGCCGTCCGCATCTGGGCAAGGCAGGCGGCCAGATTCTGAAAAACATTTCCAGTCTGGCATTTGGCGGCCCGGGTCTGCGCACCGCTTACCTCGGCTGCCTGCTCGATGACCGAATTGCGTATTTCGATGCAGCGGTGTCCGGCCATCCGCCGTACCACTGGCATTTCTGACACCAAACGACTATTGAACACAAACGAGGAACGGAAGCATCATGACCAAACAGTTATTCACGATCGCAGTCCTGCCCGGCGACGGGATTGGCATCGAAGTAATGGATGTTTGCCTCAAGGTCCTGGATCACCTCCTCGCCGATCAGCCGTACTTTCGCCTCGCTTACGTTCACGGACCCGGCGGCGCCCAGCATTATGCAGACACTGGCGTGGCGCTGCCTGAGAGCACACTGCGCGCATGCGAGGAGGCGGATGCAATGCTCTTCGGTGCCATGGGCCTGCCACATATACGTTACCGGAACGGTACTGAAATCAATCCTCAGCTCGACCTACGCAAGAAATTCGATCTGTATGCCGGGGTGCGTCCTATCCGCGCCATTCGCGGCGTGCCTTCGGCTCTTTCGGACCCGCGCGCGGCGCAGATCGATTTCGTGTTGGTGCGCGAACAGTCAGAAGGTCTGTTCTATGGCCGCCTGTATCCCGAAAAGCAACCAAAGAGCGACGACAACGAAGCGTTCGATCTCGGACGCATTACGCGCAAAGGTTCAGAGCGCCTGTTCGATTTTGCGTTTCGACTGGCGCGGCGGCGACGTGCCGCCAATTCGGCAAAGGGGCGCGTCACATGCGTGGACAAAGCCAACGTGCTCTCTAGCATGGCTTTCTTCCACAAGATTTTTTGGGAGCGCGCCAAGCTCAATCCAGAAATCACCGCCGACCACTGCTACGTGGATGCCATGGCCATGAACATGGTCAAGCGACCCTGGGAGTACGACGTGATCCCAACCGAAAACCAGTTTGGCGATATTCTTTCGGACCTCGCCGCAGGATTGATTGGAGGCTTGGGCATGTCGCCATCGGGTGATATTGGGGACAAGTATGGATTGTTTCAGCCCAGTCATGGCAGCGCACCAGATATCGCCGGACAGGGCAAGGCCAATCCGACGGCAATGATTCTTTCTGCGGCAATGATGTTGGGTTGGTTGGGGGAAAAGCACAACCTGCCTGAGGCCACTGCAGCCGCGGCCCGCCTCAGTACGGCGGTTGACGTGGCCTTCGCCTCGGGTAGGTTGCATTCGTTCGAGTTGGGAGGCAAAGATGGCACCCAAGCTATAGCTGCCGCCGTCATCGACGCTCTCGCGCAACAGCCGGTGCTGGCATAGCGGCGATGTCGAAGAAAATAAAAGTGGCGGCGGTCGGTGCCGGTTACTTCAGCCAGTTTCAGTATCAAGGCTGGCGCAACCTGGACGCGGTTGAGATTGTCGCCCTGACCAATCGCGACGTCGCCAAAGGCCGCGCGATGGCTGCGCGCTACGGTGTGCCCCAAGTATATGGCCAGGTCGAGGAAATGCTCGACGCCGAAAAGCCAGACTTGTTCGACATAATTACCACGCCAGCCACCTATCGGGACTACCTCTCCGCCGCTGTGTCGCGCGGCATCGCAGTGATCTGCCAGAAGCCGTTCGGCCGCGACTTTCGCGAAGCTCTGGAGCTCGTCGCGATTGCGGAGGATGCCGGCGTCCCGCTTATCGTGCACGAAAATTTTCGCTGGCAACCCTGGTATCGCGAGGCCAAAAGACTCATCACCAGCGGAACGCTGGGCACGCTGCACAGCGCCGCTTTCCGCCTGCGCCCAGGCGACGGCCAGGGCCCGCAGGCTTATCTCGATCGCCAGCCTTACTTCCAGCAGATGCCGCGCCTCCTGGTCTATGAGACCGCGATCCACTGGATCGACACCTTCCGCTTCCTGATGGGCGACGTGAGCGCGGTCTACGCGCGGCTGCGCAAGCTCAATCCGGTCATTGCCGGCGAGGACGCCGGCTACATTTTGTTCGAGTACGACTCAGGCGCCACGGGTCTGTTTGACGGCAATCGCCTCAACGATCACGTCGCCAGCAATCCGCGCCGCACCATGGGCGAGATGTGGCTGGAGGGCAGCAACGGCGTTCTACGTCTCGATGGCGAGGGCCGGCTGTGGTGGAAGCCGCACCACGGTGAAGAGACCGAACATGTCTACGACAAGGGACAGAGCGATAGCTTTGGCGGCGGCGCCTGCGAATGGCTGCAGCGCCACGTTGTCGAACATTTGCTGAATGGCGCGCCGCTAGAGAACACGGCGCGCGAATATCTCGTCAACCTCAAGATTCAGGAGGCGGTATATCGCTCTCACAAGGAAGGAAGAAGGATCGAACTGGCCGGCTTCGATCCCGAGGAACGCCCCGTGCTGCAAACTTTTGGCGGCCAATGACCGACTCAATTTAGGAGGAAACGACCATGCAACGCAGAGCATTTCTCGTCCACACCGTGATCGCCGCCAGTCTTGCGGCCGCCTTTTCTTTGCCGCTGACTGTCAGGGCCGCAACGGCGCTTAAGTTCAGCCATACCGACCAGCCCGGCGGCGCTCGTGACAAGGCGGCGGGGCTGTTTGCCAAGAAGGTCAGCGAATACACTCACGGCCGCTATGAGGTCAAGGTGTATCCGGCGGGCCAACTCGCCAATGATCCTAAAGCCATTGAACAACTGCAACTCGGCGGCATTGATTTCACCGTATCCGCTACCGGTTCGTACGCGACGCACCTCGCTACGCTGAATCTAACCATGCTGCCGTTTCTGGTCGAAAATTATGATCAAGGCTGGAAGTTCTACGACGAGTCGAAGTGGCTCAAGGCGCAGTACGACAAGGCGCCTGAAAAGGGCTTTCGTTTCCTCGCTACCTGGGAAGCGGGTTTTCGCAATATGACGACCAAGGACCCGTTGAACTCACCGGCGGATGCCAAGGGCAAGAAGCTGCGCTCTTTTCCCAACGAAATGATGCGCTGGACGCTGGAAGCAATGGGCTTTTCGGTGCAGATCATGCCGCTCCCAGAGGTCTATCTTGCGATTCAGCAAGGCGCCGTGGCAGGGCAGGAAAATCCAATCGATACTATTTTTTCGAACAAGTTCTACGAAGTGGCACCCAACGTGACGTTGACGAACCACGTGTATAGCCCGATTCCGCTGGCCATTTCAGAAAAGACCTGGCAGAAGCTGTCGGCAGAAGATCGTACCGCTGTGACCAAGGCAGCCAAAGAGGCGGGAGACTGGAGCCGAAATGAAATCCGTAGCAACGATGAGCGCCAGCTGAAAGAAATGGAGAGCAAGGGTGCCAAATTGGCACGGCCCAATATCGGTCCGTGGCGAGCCGCGGTGCAGCCAGCGATCGCCAAGGCCAAAGAGAAGTACGGCGCAGATGTCGACGCTATCCTCGCCGATGCCGACGCCGTCCGAAAGGCGGTCAAGTGATTTCCGCGGGCCTAAATCAGCACTCGCATGCCGACGACCTGATTCAGGCCCGGCCTGCGCACCGCAGACTTCTTCCCCCAACACCGCCGGCACCGGCGCCGTTGCGCCTGATCGGTGACGCAGTTGACTGGACCGTGATCGGAATCGGCGCGGTGATGATCGTCCTGGTATTTGCCAATGTAGTGTTGCATATATTTGGCAAGGACATGGCGGCCACGACCGAATTGTGCGAACTGCTGATGGTGTGGGTCACCTTTCTTGGCGGTGCTGCGGCAGCTAGACGCGGAGCGCACATGGCCATCACCGAGTTGATCGACAAGCTGAAACCAGGGTCGCGCAGAGTTGTCGACCTGCTGATCACGGCCGTGTCGGCTATCGTCCTGGGCCAGCTGGTTTGGTACGGCTGGAACATTTCCAAGGCCGGATGGAGCAATCAGCTGACCGTACTCGATATTCCGATGTCGTTTCAGTACATGGCCTTGCCCGTTGCGTCCTTCATCACTCTGCTCTTCGTGCTTTGGGATGGTTTGCAGATCTTGCGCGGCCTGTCGCGCGAAGAACGCTTCGGCAGCAACTGAAAGGATCCGAGGTGTTCGCCCTGGCTCTGTTCGCCGTGTTCTTTGCTGTCGCGCTGGGTGGCCTACCGCTGGTTTTTTCGCTGCTGGCGACAACTGTCGGCTTCATCGTGATTGGCAATCTCGGCCATCCGCTGGAAACCATCTTTCTTTCCTATATCGGTGGTGTCGAGCCTTTCATTCTGATCGCCGTGCCCCTGTTCATCTTCACCGGCGAACTGCTTTCCGAAGGCGGGGTTGGCCGCCGCATCGTCGACTTTGCGCGCGCGCTGCTCGGCTTCCTGCCCGGCGGCCTGGGCGTGGTTACGGTGGCCTCGTGCCTGATGTTCGGCGGTGTCTCCGGATCGGCGATCGCTGATACCGCGGCCATCGGCTCGCTGGTAATTCCGGCGATGATACGTCAGGGATACTCGCGTGGCTTTGCTGGCGCACTTCTGTCGGTGGCGGGCACTTTGGCGCTGCTGATGCCAATTTCGATTCCTTTCCTTGTATACGCGTTCATATCCGGCGTATCCATGCGCCAGTTGTCGATGGCAGGGATAATTCCGGCGATGATCATGGCAATTGCTTTGATCGTTGTATGCATATGGTACGGCCGCAAGACGGGTTGCGACAGCGGTGACAAGCCGTCCACCTGGCCGCAAATATGGGCGGCCACCAAAGCCGCCGGTCCCGCTTTGCTGATGCCGGTCATCATCGTCGGCGGAATATGGTCTGGCCTGTTTACCCCGACCGAAGCCGCTGCCATTGCCGTGGTGTATGGCCTCGGAATCTCCCTGTATCTGTACCATGACATCGGCTGGCACGATTTGCCTCGCCTCGTACTCAAGGCCTTTTCTACCAGCGCGACGGTAATGCTGGTCATCGGAGCGACCGGTTGCCTGGCCTGGCTCATAACCGTCGAGCAGGTCGCGGCGCAACTCGCCGAGTGGGTGAGGGTAGTGGCGACCGAGCAATGGATGTTCCTCGCCATGGTCAATGTTGCGCTGCTGCTGCTGGGCATTTTCATCGAGCCGTTACCGGCGATGCTGCTCACCGTGCCCCTGTTGTTGCCGATGGCACAGGCCTTGCACGTGGATCTGGTTCATCTTGGTGTCGTGGTGACCGCCAATCTTGCACTGGCGCTCTATACCCCCCCGGTCGGGGGCACATTGTTCGTCGCCGCCAAGCTTGCCGACGCGAGCATCGGCGATATTACCAAGGAGTTGATTCCATTTTTTGCCGCCTCTTTGGTGGTGCTCGGCGTGATCACCTTTGTGCCGGCGATGACTTCGGTCGTGTACAAGCTAATTTTCTAGAGGCGACGCATGACAAGCAGAATACTGCTCGGCGCCATTGCGGATGACTTCACCGGTGCGACGGACCTCGCAAATATATTGGTGCGTGGTGGCATGCGAACCGTACAGACCATCGGCGTGCCGACGGCAGAGACCGAGCTATCGCAATGCGACGCGGTTGT
>JADGRK010000138.1 GCA_017880985.1 Rhodoferax sp.
TGCCCGCGCCACCCTGATTCAAGCCATGGCGGATGTGGCTGCCATCCCGGGCGTCACACTGGTCAGTCAATCGTCTCTGTACCGCAGCGCACCGCTGGCTTCCAGTGGGCCAGACTATGTGAACGCGGTGATTGAGGTTTTAACGACCCGCAGCGCGCCTGATCTGCTCGCCGAGCTACAAAAACTAGAGCAATTGGCGGGCCGTGAGCGCCCCTATCGCAACGCACCGCGCACTTTGGATATTGATGTCTTGACTTATGGCGACGCACGTCTTGACAGCGCAACGCTGATCATCCCCCATCCGCGTCTGACCGAACGCGCGTTTGTATTGGTCCCGTTGGCCGAGATCGCGCCACATCTGGCGACTGCGGCGCAGTTGCAAGCGGTCCGGTCGCAGGCGATTTCAAGAATGTAATCAGATGGGGAGGCTATTCAGTCCACCTCAGCAATCAGTTCGATCTCGACGCAGGCACCGAGCGGGATTTGCGCGACGCCAAAAGCACTGCGTGCATGCGCGCCCTTGGCGCCAAAAACCTCGCCCAATAGCTCGCTGGCGCCGTTGGTCACCAGGTGTTGCTCGGTGAAGTCGCCGGTGGAGTTGACCAGCGACATCAGTTTGACGATGCGCTTGACGCGGTTGAGGTCGCCCACCGCCGCGTGCAGCGTGCCCATCAGGTCAATCGCGATGGCGCGTGCGGCGGCTTTGCCGTCTTCAGTACTGATGTTTTTGCCGAATTGCCCGACCCAGACTTTGCCGTCCTTTTTGGCGATGTGGCCGCTCAAAAACACCAGACGGCCGGTTTGAACAAAGGGCACATAGGCCGCTGCCGGAATCGCCACGGGTGGCAGGGTGATGTTGAGTTCAGCCAGTTTGGTGTAAATGCTCATGTCGTTTCCTTTGCAAGTTTTATAAATAAAATTGGCCTCTAGCGCTTACTGTATCTGCGTAAGCAGCTATCTAATTTGTAGTGCGTTGAGTTTGTGACTGACGCTGGCCGTGCACCAGGGCGGGCGGCAACAAGCCCCGCGCAGCTCATCGAAGTGACCGGCCGCCGCTTCGCAGGCCAGCGCAATCGCCCCGGCAGAGGGCTGTTGCGAGGTGTCAGAAACAGCAGCGGCGTGGTTTGCGTTTTTCAATGGGGTAGAGTATGCCAGCGCCGCCCTTGCATTTCACCCATCACGCGGCCCGATTGGAGACTTTCAATGAACGCCCTTGTTGAACCGGTACCGGGTTTGCGCTATCTGGCAGAGACCCACGAAGTGAGCAACTTGTCAAACGAGTTGTGCAACTACAACATGTACACCGAAGACGCCGCCTTGCGCGAGGCGGTGCAACGCGAAGGCGGCCAGTGGGCCGAGCGTGAACTCACAGAATTTGGAAAAATGACCGGGTCTGCCGACTACCTCGAACTGGGTCATTTGGCCAACAAGTTCATACCCGAATTGGACACCCACGACCGCTTTGGCAACAGAGTTGATCTGGTGAAGTTTCATCCGGCCTACCACCAGCTGATGAAAACTTCGATTGAGCACGGCCTGCACGCTTCGCCCTGGACCGCGCCCGGAGCGGGCGCCCATGTGGCGCGGGCCGCCAGGAGCTATCTGCATGGTCAGGTCGAGGCCGGCCACGGCTGTCCGATCACCATGACCTTTGCCGCCGTACCCGCGCTGCGCCTGCAAGCTGACTTGGCGCGTGTCTGGGAGCCCAGAATCACTGCGCCCGTCTATGACCCGCGCAACGTCCCGGTGGAGCAAAAGCAGGGCCTCACGATTGGCATGGCGATGACCGAAAAACAGGGCGGCTCCGACGTGCGCAGTAACAGCACGCGCGCTTATCCGCTGGGCGTGACTGGACCGGGTCAGGCTTATGAACTGGTCGGGCACAAGTATTTTGTGTCGGCACCGATGTGCGATGCATTTCTGGTGCTGGCACAGACTGCCGTCGGTCTTTCCTGCTTCTTGCTTCCACGCTGGCGTCCCGACGGCAGCAAAAATCCGATGCAGATTCTGCGGCTCAAAAAGAAGATGGGCAATGCTTCCAACGCCTCGTGTGAGACCGAGCTGCGCGGCGCCCTGGCCTGGATGGTCGGTGAAGAGGGGCGCGGCGTGAAAAACATCATTGAGATGGTCAGCATGACGCGCTTTGACTGCATGATTGGCTCCAGCGCGGGCATGCGCATGGCGGCATCCCAGGCGCTGCACCACTGCGGGGCTCGCTCGGCCTTCGGCAAAGTCCTGAACCAGCAGCCGCTGATGCAAAACGTGCTGGCCGATCTGGCGCTGGAGAGTGAAGCGGCGTTGACGTTGACCCTACGGATGGCGCGTGCCATGGACCAGCGTGCCGACGAGCAGGAAGATCTGCTGGTGCGTCTGGTCACAGCCGTCGGCAAGTACTGGATTTGCAAGCGCACACCGAACCATGCCTACGAAGCGATGGAATGCATAGGTGGCAGTGGTGTGATGGAAGACAGCATGATGCCGCGCCTGTATCGTGAAGCGCCGGTCAATACCATCTGGGAAGGCAGCGGCAACGTGCAATGTCTGGATGTGTTGCGCGCCTTATCGAAAACACCGAGGGTGGTCGATGCCTTTTTTGCTGAAGTCAGGCAGGGGCGGGGCGTGCATCAGGTGCTTGATCAGTTTGTTGACCATCTCGCGACTGACCTCAAGGATTTGCGCGACTTCGAATATCGCGCCCGTGACGTGGTGGACCGCATGGCGATTGCCCTACAGGCCTCGCTACTGGTGCGCCACGCCCCGGCCTTCATCAGCGATGCCTTTTGCCATTCACGTCTTGAGCAGCTTGGGCACCACAATTACGGCACGTTGCCGCGTGGCGTTGACAGCGCAGGCATCATCGCGCGCGCGACACCGAAAAGCGGCATTGCTGAATAACCGCTGCGAGCGCTCGTTAGAATCATCTGCACTACAAATACGGAGACATCATGTCATTCACTTCATTACGTAAAGTTCTGGTTCCCGCCTGCGTCGCACTGCTGCTGGTCAGCAGCGCCCAGGCGGCTGAGTTCATCAGCATTCTCACCGGCGGTACCAGCGGCGTTTACTACCCGCTCGGCGTCGCCCTGTCGCAGATCTACGGCAAGGCCATCCCCGACGCCAAGTCTTCGGTGCAGGCCACCAAGGCTTCCGCCGAAAACCTCAACCTGCTTCAGGCGGGCCGCGGCGAAATCGCCTTCACCCTCGGCGACGCGCTGTCTGACGCCTGGAAGGGCAATGAAGAAGCCGGCTTCAAGGTGCCGCTGAAAAAACTGCGCGGTGTCGCCGGAATCTATTCCAACTACATTCAAATTGTCGCCAGCGCCGACTCGGGCATCAAGACCCTGGCTGACCTGAAGGGCAAGCGTCTCGCCGTCGGCGCGCCGAAGTCCGGCACCGAAATCAACGCCCGTGCCATCCTCAAGGGCGCCGGGCTGAGCTACAAGGACCTGGGCAAGGTTGAATATCTGCCTTTCGGTGAATCGGTCGAGCTGATGAAGAATCGCCAGATCGACGCAACGCTGATCTCGGCGGGCCTTGGCGTCTCAGCCTTGCGCGATCTGGCGACATCAATAAAGATGGTGGTCGTGCCGATTCCGGCCGACGTGGTGGTCAAGATCAATGACCCGGCTTATATTGCCGGCACCATCCCGGCCAATACCTACGAGGGACAGACAGCGAGCGTGATCACCGTGGCGATAGAGAATTTTATTGTTACCCATGAAGGCGTGCCGACCGAGACGGTCTACAAAATGACCAAGGCGATGTACGAAAACCTCGATCAGATGGTCGCCGCCCATACCGCGGCAAAAGCCATCAAGCGCGAAGAAGGGCCCAAGCATATGCCCCTGCCGCTGCACCCCGGTGCCGAGAAATACTACCGCGAAGTCGGGCTGATCAAATAAGCCACTGGCTGTGATCGCACTCGAGCCGCGCTGGCCAAGCGCCACAGCGGCTTTTTTAATATCTTGTGGGACAGTCCGCAGCTACGCATAGCGAGCCAGCTCTGTCCCCAACACTTTAAGATTTATTCTGGATCGCCATGACCAACGCCGCGAATGACACGCCTCAAAAACTGTTCGACCATCCTGCCCCGACCGAGGAATTCCAGGAGCACGGCCATACCCGCAACCTTGGCGGCTGGGCGCTGAAGACGGTGACTGGTGCTGCCATTGCTTTTTCCGCCTACCAGCTGATAGTGGCCGGTTTCTCGCCGCTGACCAGCGTGGTGACGCGCACCCTGCACGTGGGCTTCCTGCTGCTGATAACCTTCCTGCTCTACCCGGCGCTGCAGCGCGCCAAGCCGCAAACCCGCATTCCCTGGTACGACTGGATGCTGGCGGTGTCCGGTTTCGGCCTCGCCTTCTACCACTGGATTTTCGAGGCCGACCTGATCCAGCGCTCGGGCGACCCGACCATGACCGATCTCGTCGTCGGCGCCATTGTGGTCGTGCTGGTGTTCGAGGCGGCGCGGCGAATTCTCGGCCTGGCACTGCCCATCGTTTGCGGCCTGTTCCTGCTCTATGGCCTGTTCGGCCAATACCTGCCGGGCGATCTCGCCCATCGTGGCTACACCATCGCGCAGCTGGTGGACCAGCTCGGCTTCGGCACCGAAGGTATTTACGGCATCCCGACACTGGTGTCGGCCACCTATATCTTCCTGTTCATCCTGTTCGGCTCCTTCCTCGAACACGCCGGCATGATCCGGCTTTTCAACAGCGTGGCGCTGGGCTTTGTCGGTCAGGCTCAGGGTGGACCGGCCAAGGTGGCGGTGATTTCGTCGGGCTTCATGGGCATGATCTCGGGCTCGGGCGTCGCCAATGTACTCACCATCGGCCAGTTCACCATTCCGCTGATGAAGCGCTTCGGCTATTCGTCCGTCTTCGCCGGCGCCGTCGAGGCCACCTCATCGATGGGCGGCCAGATCATGCCGCCGGTGATGGGCGCCGTCGCCTTCATCATGGCCGAGACGCTCAACGTGCCCTATGCCGACATCGTCAAGGCCGCGGTGATTCCGGCTTTTCTCTATTACTTCACGGCCTTCGTCATGGTGCATCTGGAGGCCGGCCGCCTGAAGCTGCTCGGCATCCCGAAGGACCAGTGCCCCAATCCCTGGCACGCCATCCGGGACAACTGGTACCTGATCCTGCCGCTGGCGGCACTGGTGGTGATGCTGTTCGAGGGCTTCACGCCGATGTTCGCGGGCATGATGGGCTTGGCCCTGACGGCCATCCTGATTCTGGGCAGCGCCATCGCCGCGCGCATTTCGCAAACGGCCTTCCGCGTCGTGTTCTGGTTCGCGATGGGCCTGGCAGCCGCCTCGTTCGCCAAATGGGGCATACAACCGGTAATGGCGGTGATCGCCGCGCTCGCCGTCGGCAACCTGTTCGTCCACGGCGGCAGGAAGACCCTGCACACCATGAAGATGAGCCTGGTCGACGGCGCCAAGCAGGCGCTGCCGGTGGGTATCGCCTGCGCAGTCGTCGGCGTCATCATCGGCGTCTTGACCCTGACCGGGGCGGCCTCCAGCTTCGCCGGCTACATCCTGACCATCGGCCAGAAGAGCCTGTTCGCCTCGCTGTTCCTGACCATGATCGTCTGTCTGATCCTGGGCATGGGCATCCCGACCATCCCCAACTACATCATCACCAGTTCCATCGCCGCCCCGGCCCTGCTCAAACTCGGCGTGCCGCTGATCGTCTCGCACATGTTCGTGTTTTATTTTGGCATCATGGCCGATCTGACACCACCGGTGGCGCTGGCCGCCTTCGCCGCCGCCTCGATTGCCAAGGCCTCGCCGATGCGAATCGGCTACAAGGCGACGCAGATCGCCATTGCCGGTTTCGTCGTGCCCTACATGGCGATCTACGACCCGGCGCTGATGCTGCAAGGAAATTGGACCCTGCTCACAGTCGCCTACGTCGCTTTCAAAGCCGTGCTCGCCATCAGTTTGTGGGCGGTGATGACGATCGGTTATATGTGGCAGCCGGTTGGCTTATTCGGCCGCGTCTTTGCTTTCATTGCCGCTGCCTTGCTGGTTGCTGCAGTCCCGTTCACCGACGAAATTGGTTTTGCCATGTCGGCCGTGTTTATCCTCTGGCAGTGGTTCAGAAACCGCAAGGCGCCGCAAGGAAACACGGCGTGATTTGTCTGGTAGCCGGAGCGCTTGCTGCGACGCTGCCGCTCTCGGCGTTCACGCTGGCCTGGACGCATTCAATTGAAAAGATCCGCTGGGAAGAAGATTACCGCATCGAAGGTAGCCATCTGGTTCTGGAAGAAGCGCGCATCCGGGGCAGCGGCGCCGGCATGGAGCCGCCGCCCGGCTCGCAATTCAGCAACGGTGTCTGGCATTACAAGCCGCCGCTGGCGCCGCTTGAAAAGATCCGGCTCACACACTCCCCCTACACTGCCGGTTACGAAATTTGCAACGCCAACGCTTGTAAACCGCTCAGCGTGATCCTCCGCGGCCTGCCTGAATTTGCGCTGGTGGAGGTTTCGGCCTGTCGTCCAACAGGTGACCGGTAAAACTTGCCGATAGTGGGATACTTGGCACGAGAAGCCTGAATTCCCGGCTCCTTGCGTTGACCATTTTTTATTGGAGTGTGTATGTTAAGAAGACTCTTTCTTGCTGCTTCTGCTGTAGTCGCGCTGGCTCTGGCAATCGCATCGAGCGGATGCGCCTATGGCCCGACGCTCCGCACGGATGCGCCGCCCATCGTCTTTGTGCATGGCAATGGCGACTCGGCCGCCATCTGGCAAACCACCATCTGGCGTTTCGAGTCCAA
>JADGRK010000010.1 GCA_017880985.1 Rhodoferax sp.
CCTGGATTCGCGCAAGGGCTGGCTGGAGGGGATCTGCGTCACCGGCGGCGAGCCGCTCCTGGCCGATGAGATCGAGAGCTTCCTGACCGTCATCAAGCAGCGCGGGCTCCTGATCAAGCTGGACACCAACGGCTCCCGGCCCGACCGTCTGGAAGGCCTGCTGGAGGCGGGTCTTGTCGATCGCCTGGCCATGGACATCAAGGCCCCCCTGGAGCGTTATCGCGAAGTGACCGGATCGAAGGTTAAAGCGGACGACATCGCCCGCAGCGCATTCAGCCAGCAGCAACTCGATCAATTTTTCGTTGGGCTGATTGAGTGTGCGCAGGATGACCACTTTCTCAGGCAGGCTGGGCGGCAAGCGCAACTTGATTTCGCCATCGGGAAAGCAGTGGCGTTCAATCATGGCAATATTCAGATGCGCGCCATGAGCGATGGCATTGGCGCTGGTGCGCTCATCCTCAAAATACAGCAAGACAGGTCTTGATGCGGGTTTTGATGTCATCAGAACTCCACAAATACCTGCGGCACCTCATCGCTTCGGCCGATCGTATAGCCGGTCGATTTGGCGCAGGCCTGGCGTGCAAACGCCAAGTCACTCTGAAACCCGGCATAAACGCGGTACAGGATGTCCCCGCTTGCTACGGCTTCCCCCAACTTGCGAAACAGGTCAACGCCGGCACCGATCACCTTGGGTGCGCCGGCCAGGCGTGCAACGCGCGCCATCTGAAGATTATCGATGCCAGTCACCAGGCCCGGTGAAGTGGCGAATACATCAAACGTCAGGGCACCGAGTTGGGGGTGGTTGTGATCAAACGGCTTTTGGCCTTGGGCTGCGATGATGGCTTTCATTTTGGCCAGCGCCCGACCAGAGTCCAGGATGTCGCGTGCAATGGCGAAGCCATCGCCGCCGCGCACGTCCGAATCGCATTCAATCAGGCGTCCAGCCAGCCGCAAGGATTTCTGTCGCAAATCAGCCGGTGCGCGCGGATCGTTCTCCAGCACGCGCATCACATCACGCGCTTCGAGCACCGGGCCAATCCCGTTGCCAACCGGTTGGCGACCGTCTGTGATGACGACATCAAGCGAAAGATGAATGCGACCGGCCACATATTCAAACAGTCGGCGCAGACGTTGCGCCTCCGGCATCGAGCGTACCTTGGCGCTCGGGCCAATCGGGATGTCGAGCACCAAATGGGTTGATCCGGCGGCAATTTTCTTGGACAGGATGGAAGCCACCATTTGCCCCGGTGAATCAACTGCCAGTGGGCGTTCGACAGAAATCAGCACGTCGTCTGCCGGTGACAATTGGGCGCTACTACCCCAGGCCAGGCAGCCCCGGTGCTCGCGCACGATGCCCTCCAGCCTGTCAAAGGGCAACTCGACATTGGCCAATACCTCCATCGTATCAGCGGTGCCGGCCGGCGACGTGATGGCGCGTGAAGATGTCTTGGGGCAGAGCATTCCGTTCGCCGCCACAATCGGCACCACCAGCATCGAAGTGCGGTTGCCAGGGATGCCGCCAATACAGTGTTTGTCAACCACCAGAGGCTCACGCCAGTCGAGTTTTCGGCCACTCGCCACCATCGCCTCAGCCAGAAAATAGACCTCTTCGCGATCGAGTTCATTGCGGTTGGTGGCCACGACAAAAGCCGATAACTCAATTTTTGAATAGTGCAATTCCGCAATGTCGCGGATGATGGCCCGAAAGTCGTCACGATTGAGCCGCTCGCCGGTGATCTTGCGATGCAGCGCGCCAATCGATTCCGGCGGCTCGGCCTGCGCCACCGAGACTCTGTGGCCAGCGTTGACACCAAGCTGCAAAAAAGCGTCTTCGGACAAGCCAAGCTCGTGGCAAGCCACGATGGCAGGGTCATCGACCACGTTCAAGGTCGCCAGAATATGCCGTCCGTTGGCGCGAACCTCGACTTTGGATAAGGCCTGAAAGCCCTCCGCCCGGTACACCGCGCAGTCCCGGTGCAGGTAGGCTACGTTTTCGCGGTAGGTGTCAATCGCCACCCGGCGCAGCGCCAGCTTGGAGGTGGCTAAATTTTCAGCTTGCGTTGCGGCGGGCAGCAACTGCTCATCAGGGGCATGACTCATCGTAATAGCCTACACCGGTTTGCCGTGTCCGGTCCACGGAAAATAAAAAAGGCTTCTCGGAGAAGCCTTTCTTGTTCAAGATGGTTTGTATTAAACGCGTTTGCGGTACTCGCCGGTACGGGTATCAATCTCGACCTTGTCGCCCTGCGCTACAAAAATGGGCACACCAACGTTAAAGCCGGTGGAAATCTTGGCCGGCTTGAGCACCTTGCCGGAGGTGTCACCCTTGACGGCGGGTTCGGTCCAGGTGATTTCGCGCACCACGCTGGTGGGCATTTCGACCGAGATGGCTTTCCCGTCGTAGAACACCACTTCGAGTTCCATGCCGTCTTCGAGGTAGTTCAGCGAGTCGCCCATATTCTCGGCTTCGACTTCGTACTGGTTAAAGTCGGCATCCATGCAGATGTACATTGGCTCGGCAAAATAGGAGTAGGTGCAATCCTTTTTCTCCAGAATGACCTGCTCCAGCTTGTCGTCGGCCTTGTACACCACTTCGGTGTTGAAGTTGGCGATCAGGCTTTTGAGCTTCATGCGCACGGTGGAAGAGTTGCGGCCGCCGCGGCTGTATTCGGTCCTGAGCACCACCATCGGGTCTTTGCCGTACATGATGACATTACCAGCGCGAATTTCTTGTGCAGTTTTCATAGCGATTGTGTGAAGGTTGGCCGCTAATTTGCGCGGCGAGGGCGGGAGCTCCGGACAGAATTCCGGTCGAGTTCCGCAAAGCCTTGGATTTTAACGTTTTTTCAAAGCAAATTTAATGAGCTGCGTGACAAGATCATCGTACTGGTGTTGTTCCGAGCGCGCGTTGATGACGGTTTTTTGCCATTCTGCCAGTGCCGGTGCCGGCAATTTCGATTGATTTTTGTCGCTTTCAGCGTTCAGCTCCTGGACGGCGTTCCAACGATAGTGAAAAGCCCGCAGCGATGGCGGTGCCTTCAGCAGGTCCAAAAATGCATCAAGTTTGGCGTGATGCGCGTCGTCCTGTTGCGGATAAATTTGCCAGATGAAAGCTTGGCCAGCCCACAAAGCGCGTACCAGCGAGTCTTCTCCGCGTACAAAATTCAGGTCACAAGTCCACAGCAGGTGATCAAAGTCGTCTTGGGTGAGCGCTGGAAGATAGGAAAATGATAGCGCTTTACCCTTGTTCCATAAGGGATTGATCCTTGTCTTATGTTTAATGCAGGCTTTGACGGCGTTCGTGGCGCGTCCGCTGGTGACCAGCAGACGAGTCGATGGTGTGTCGTCGGCGAGTTGGCTCAGCAGTTCGCCCAGTGCCGCTGGTTCGTAGCAAAACAGCGACACCAAACGTTCACCCCGCCACTCGATGCCCTGTTGCCCTAGCCAGGTGGCGCGGTTAAAGCGGGTTTGACGGCTTGCCAGATCGGGTTCGCGCAGCAGACCGCCGGTCCCGGCGCTGAAGCCAGGGTAGAAAAAGTACTTTGTCAGGCCGATTCCCGGCCCCGTCGTGACCGGTGAGGGCAGGCCATGGCTGCGCTCCACAAAACCCTCGGCGCTCAGGTGTTCCAGGTTAATCCATATGCATTTTAGGCCTCTATCCGCGGTCCAGAAAGCGTAAGAAGCTATGAATTCAGGAGCAATCTGGCAACCAAAAGTTTCAACCAGAATGTCACCTGGGACTAAATTTCCGGTCTGGATCGGCTGCGTCCAGGGCCGGACTTCCACACCCGGCGCGCCTTCGGGAGCCATCCAGTCCAGCGCGCTGGCATCGTCGACCCACAAACGAACCCGTTCGCCGCGTGCCGCCAAACCGACCGCCAGACGCCAGCCCACGCCGATGTCACCGAAGTTGTCGATGACTTTGCAAAAGATGTCCCAAAGTTTTCCTGTTTCCACGCCTGAATTGTCCACAATACGCAGCTATGACTGTTTTGCCTGATTCCCCAGCACCTGAACCCGGCGCGTCCACCGAGCCCTCGGAGCGGTCCGCGTACCCTGAACAACTGCTCAGCGACGTGGCCAGTTTGCCGTCGCTGCCGGGTGTCTATCGCTACCTCGATGCCGAGGGTGCCGTGCTGTATGTCGGCAAGGCGATCAATTTGAAGAAGCGGGTGGCGAGCTACTTCCAGAAGAACCACGGTGGCACCCGGATCGGCCACATGGTGAGCAAAATTGCCCGCCTGGAAACCACGGTCGTGCGCTCGGAAGCTGAGGCGCTGCTGCTGGAAAACAACCTCATCAAGACGCTCAGCCCAAAGTACAACATCCTGTTCCGGGATGACAAGAGCTATCCCTATTTGAAGATGAGCGGTGCCAGTGCATCGGCCAATCTGGCAACCAGTTTCCCGAGGGTGTCGTATTACCGGGGTGCAGTGGAGAAAAAGCATCGCTATTTCGGGCCCTACCCCAGTGCCTGGGCCGTGAAGGAAGCGATCTTGTTGATGCAAAAGGTGTTTCACCTGCGCACCTGCGAAGACCCGGTGTTCAACAACCGAACCCGTCCCTGCTTGCTGTACCAGATCAAACGTTGCTCGGCACCTTGTGTCGGGCATATTTCTGTGGCCGACTATGCACAGGACGTGGCTAATGCCGAGCGCTTCTTGCGTGGTGATGCCCGTCAGGTGATGGATGCGCTGGAGGCTCGCATGATGGCGCACGCTGATCGCATGGAATTTGAGCAGGCCGCAGAGTTGCGCGACCGGGTGGCGGCTCTGTCGAACGTGCTGCACCAGCAGTCGGTCGATAACGTGTCTGATCGCGACGTGGATATTCTGGCCGTGAAAGTGCAGGGCGGGCGCGCCTGCGTCAATCTGGCCATGGTGCGCGGTGGTCGTCACCTGGGGGATCGGCCCTATTTCCCGGCTCATGTGGAAGACGCCACCGGGGTGTACAGCGAGACGGTTGAAGGTACCGACGCAGCATCTCCCGTACCCTCGGTTGAGGCCCAGGTGCTGGAAGCCTTTGTCGCCCAGCACTACCTGAACGTGCCAGTACCACCGTCGCTGGTCGTGAGCGAGCCAGTGAACAAAGATCTGCTCAATGCACTGTCAATCCAATCGGGAACCAGGGTAACTGCCGTTCATCAACCGCGTGAACAACGCCGCGTCTGGCTGGAAATGGCACAGACCAATGCCGGTTTGCAGCTGGCCCGGTTGCTGGCTGAAGAAGGTTCACAGCAGGCCCGGACCCGGGCGCTGGCTGAAGCACTCGACTTGACACTGGACGATTTGGCGACGCTGCGGGTCGAATGCTTTGACATTTCCCACACGGCAGGTGAGGCAACGCAGGCTTCATGTGTGGTGTTTCACCACCACAAAATGCAAAACGCCGAGTACCGTCGTTTTTCTATCGACAACATCACGCCGGGTGACGATTACGCCGCCATGCGCCAAGTATTGCTGCGTCGCTACGCCAAGCTGGCCGAAGTTTTGCAGGAGGCCAGGCAGAGCGGCCAAACGCCTGCCGGCACGGGCCGCTTGCCTGATCTGGTACTGGTGGATGGTGGCAAAGGGCAGGTCGCGATGGCGCGCGAGGTGTTTGAGCAACTGGGCTTGGACCTGTCGCTGATCGTGGGGGTTGAGAAAGGCGAGGGGCGCAAGGTCGGGCTGGAAGAATTGGTGTTTGCCGATGGCCGCGAGAAAGTCTATCTGGGCAAGGACTCGGCCGCCTTGATGTTGGTGGCCCAAATTCGTGATGAGGCACACCGTTTTGCCATTACCGGGATGCGAGCCAAAAGAGCCAAGATGCGCATGAACGGTGGCAAGCTGGAAGAAATTCCTGGCATTGGCCCAAAGCGGCGCGCCAAACTCTTGCAGCATTTCGGTGGCGTGCGCGGCGTGGCGCTGGCCGGCGTTGAAGACATGGCGACGGTGGCAGGCATCTCACGCGAGTTGGCCGAGGAAATATACCGGGCCCTGCATTGATCCGGTGGACTCGATCGGCGGCTGGCCCGTGCCACAATCAAGCCATGTTTTTCAATCTTCCGACTCTCATGACCTGGGCTCGCATCGTTGCCATCCCCCTGATCGTCGGTGTGTTTTACCTGCCGGTTGAGCCCGCCACCCGCAACCTGGTGGCGACCATCATGTTTGTGGTGTTTGCGGCCACCGACTGGCTCGATGGATTTCTGGCACGCAAGCTCAATCAGGTATCTTCGTTTGGCGCGTTTCTGGATCCGGTGGCGGACAAGTTTCTGGTGTCTGCCTGCGTGCTGGTGCTGGTGCATCTGGGACGTGCCGATGTCTTTGTAGCGCTCATCATCATTGGCCGCGAAATTGCGATCTCTGCCCTGCGGGAATGGATGGCGCAGATTGGCGCTTCCAGAAGCGTAGCGGTGCACATGATCGGCAAGCTCAAGACCGTTGTGCAAATGGTGGCCATTCCATTTTTATTGTTTGACGGTAAGTTATTAGGTGTTATTGACACCCATCTTTGGGGTGTCTGGTTGATCTGGATTGCGGCCGTGATGACGGTCTGGTCGATGGTCTATTACCTGCAAAAGGCCCTGCCTGAAATTCGGGCGCGGGCCAAGTGAAATGGAGCCTTTTATGAGCAGAAAAAGAATCGCTGTCATCGCCGGCGATGGTATTGGCAAGGAAGTAATGCCCGAGGGCGTTCGTGTCATGGACGCTGCGGCGCGCAAATTCGGCCTTGATCTGGAGTTTGATCACTTCGATTTTTCCAGTTGGGACTACTTTGAGAAGCACGGAAAAATGTTGCCTGACGACTGGAAAGACCAGATTGCCGGTCATGATGCGATTTATTTTGGAGCGGTCGGTTGGCCCGAAAAAATTCAGGATCATGTCTCTCTGTGGGGTTCCCTGCTGCTATTTCGCCGCGAGTTCGACCAGTATGTGAACCTGAGACCTGTGCGCCTGATGCCGGGCATTATTGCGCCGGTGGTGCGACGCGATGGCAGCCGGCGCGAGCCGGGTGAGATCGATATGGTCATCGTGCGAGAAAACACCGAAGGCGAGTACTCCAGCGTCGGCGGACGCATGTATCCCGGCACTGAGCGCGAGATCGTGCTACAGGAAACCGTGATGTCACGCATTGGTGTGGATCGGGTGCTGAAGTTTGCCTTTGAGTTGGCCCAGTCCCGTCCCAGGAAGCATCTGACGAGCGCTACAAAATCCAATGGCATTGCCATCACGATGCCATATTGGGATGAGCGCGTTGCGGAAATGGCAAAGGCTTATCCGGGCGTGAGAGTGGATAAATTCCACATTGACATCCTTTGCGCACACTTTGTGCAACGTCCTGATTTTTTCGATGTGGTCGTGGCAAGCAATCTCTTTGGCGATATTCTGAGCGACCTGGGACCGGCCTGCACTGGCACGATTGGCATCGCGCCGAGTGCCAATCTCAATCCCGAGCGCAAGTTCCCCTCACTTTTTGAACCGATTCATGGCTCAGCACCGGATATTGCGGGCAAGGGGGTTGCCAATCCGATTGGTCAAATCTGGAGCGGTGCACTGATGCTTGATTTTCTGGGCTACAGAGAAGCGCACGATGCTGTCCTGGCGGCGATTGAAAAAGTGCTGGATCCTCAAAGCGGTGCACCGCGCACGCCGGATCTGGGCGGTACGGCGAGTACCAAAGATGTCGGGTTGGCCGTTGCCGCTGTGCTTGAATCCTCAGCGACTTTGTAAGCGTGTGTTATTTATCTGCTTATCTGAAAATCTGCCAGCCATTAGCTTGTGATGGGGCAGTACAGACCGTAAAACCGACTAGAATTTGCGTCCGCACTGCTTTAAATCTGCACACCTTGTTGACACGCAATCAGTACGTGGCTCTAATGGCATGCAGCAGAACAGCTGCAAGATTTTTCGACGAGACAATTTTGATTAACTCTGTTTCCATACAAGGGGTCCTTCGTGAATAAAACCGAACTGATTGAGCACATTGCAATTAATGCAGACATTTCCAAGGCCGCGGCCGCCCGCGCGCTGGAGTCCACCATTGGCGCGGTCAAGACGACGCTGAAAAAAGGCGGCTCTGTTTCATTGGTTGGCTTTGGTACGTTTGCCGTTGGCAAACGTGCGGCACGCGTGGGCCGCAATCCGCGTACTGGGGCTGCGATTAAAATCAAGGCGGCCAAGGTGCCCAAATTCCGTCCGGGTAAGGCGTTGAAGGATGCCCTGAACTGATAGCCGGTTTAGGTCGGGTGCTTAGCTCAGTTGGTAGAGCGTCTGCCTTACACGCAGAATGTCGGCGGTTCGAGCCCGTCAGCACCCACCACCCAAGATAAAGGCGAACAGGATGTTCGCCTTTTTTGTTTTTCTTATTGGAGAATTCGCGCATGTTTGATTTTGTCCGCAAGCACATGAAGCTCATGATGTTCGTGATGTTCTTGCTGATCATCCCGTCGTTTGTGCTGTTCGGCATTGATGGCTACAACCGGTCAAGGGAAAAAAGCGCGACTGTTGCCCGTGTCGGAGGCTATGACATTACTCAGGGTGAATGGGATGCGGCGCACAAATCAGAGTCAGATCGGCTGCGTGCAGCCAGACCCAATCTGGATGCCAAACTGTTCGATTCCCCAGAGGCGCGCTATGCCACGCTGGAGCGACTGGTCAGTGAGCGGGTATTGGCGCAAGCGGCCGACAAGTTCAAACTGACGACCAGCGACGCACGGCTGGCGCGCGATTTGCAGCAAGACCCGACCATTGCGTCGCTACGTTTACCGGACGGCAAGCTCGACATGGAGCGCTATCGGCAGTTGGCCGCCAGCCAGGGTTTGACACCAGAAGGTTTTGAAGCCCGTGTGCGCCGCGACCTCTCAGTGCGGCAGGTGCAGGCTGGTGTCATCAATACCGGTTTCTCTGCGGCGGGTGTGGCTGATGTGTCATTAAATGCATTTTTTGAAAAGCGTGAGATACAAATCGCCACCTTCGCGACGGCCGATTTTGCCAGCAAAGTCAGCCCGACTGATGCCGAACTGGATGCGTTTTATAAAACCAATCAGGCCTTGTTCCAGTCCCCCGAGCACGCCAGCATCGAGTATGTGGTGTTGGACCTCGACACGGTCAAGAAAAGCATCTCCATCAATGAGACTGATCTCAAATCGTATTATGAGCAGAACGTGGCCAGACTTAGCGGCAAAGAGGAGCGGCGCGCCAGCCACATCCTCATCAATGCTGCCAAGGATGCCCCTGCCGCTGATCGTCAGAAGGCCAAAGCTAGAGCCAGCGAGTTGCTGCAAATCGTGCGCAAGGCGCCCGATAGTTTTGCGGATGTCGCCAAAAAGAATTCACAGGATACGGGTTCCGCCGCCAACGGAGGTGACCTCGATTTCTTTGCTCGGGGCGCCATGGTCAAGCCCTTTGAAGATGCCGCTTTTGCCATGAAAAAGGGTGATATCAGTGAGGTGGTTGAATCCGATTTTGGTTATCACATCATCCAGCTCACAGATATCAAGACACCGAAACAACGCTCTTTTGAAGAGTTGCGCGCGAGTATTGAGGCGGATTTGAAGACGCAGAAGGCACAGGCCAAGTTTGCTGAAACTGCCGAGGCCTTTACCAACGGCGTTTATGAGCAGTCCGACAGTCTCAAACCAGTGGCAGACAAGCTCAAGCTGGAGATCAAGACGGCGATCAACTTGATGCGCAAACCTGCATCCGGAGTGACTGGGGTGCTGGCCAATGGAAAATTTCTGGCTGCTTTGTTTGGACCCGACGCGATCGAAAAAAAGCGCAATACGGAAGCAATTGAAACTGCACCTAACCAATTGGTCGCCGGCCGAATCACGCAGTACACCCCAGCCCGGACCATGCCGTTTGCCGAAGTGCGTGGCGTCGTGCGGGAGCGTGTCGTTGCCACTCGTGCGGCCGAGTTGGCGAAGAAGGAGGGTCTGGAGAAGTTGGCGGCCTGGAGGGCAGCTCCGGCCACTGCCACCATGCCGGCGGCGGTCATGGTGTCGCGCGACCAGTCCCAAAATATTCCGCCGCTGGTTCTGGCTGCAGCGTTGCGCGCGGACGGTTCAGTCTTGCCAGCCTTCGTGGGTGTTGATTTGGGTGCCCAGGGTTATTCCGTGCTGCGAGTCAACAAGATTGTGCCGCGTCCGGCGCCTGCTGAAGCGGCTTTGAAACAAGACCGTGCTCAATACACTCAATGGTGGAGCGCTGCCGAGAACCAAGCCTATTACAGTCTTTTGAAAGAGCGTTTCAAAACCGAGATCATGGTGCCCCATCCTGCACCTGTTTCGACTGACGCGCTTTTGACAGCCGCCAAATAGGCGGCAACGGTTATAATTTCTTGACGGTGGCTGTAGCTCAGTTGGTAGAGTCCAGGATTGTGATTCCTGTTGTCGTGGGTTCGAGCCCCATCAGCCACCCCAAAATGGATATAAGGGCTCGCTGCTATTGAGTTAGTAGCGAACCCTTTTCTTTTGGCAGATTTGCGGGTCGTCTGCCGGCCACTTGACTGCCGAAATCACGAGCCTGGAGTCGTGCGCAGGCTTGATGCCTTTCACTGCCATAGCAAGCGTTGACACTGCACTTAATGCTATTTAGTTTATAGCAAACATGGATGTTGGGCAGAAAGCCATCGCGTTGGTTCGGCATATCTTGTCGCGCTGATTCCGAAACAGCACCGGTCAACGGGTTTTTGAAGCTTTTTTGTTTTTCTTGCTTGAATGTAGAAGAACTGCCACCAGTTCCTCTTGACACTGTAGCGCTTTAGCGTGATCGATAGAATTACCCCATGGTCACCAAATCTCCGGTCATTCCCAAAGTTCCAGTGGTTCATGAACCAGATCCGGATACTGGCGGTGCAGTTGTACTTGAGCGGCGAACTCAGAGGACAAAACCGCCGCAAATGTATCAGGTCGTCATGCTCAATGATGACTACACGCCAATGGAATTTGTGGTGCAGGTGATTCAGGAGTTTTTTGGCAAGGACCTGGAGTCAGCGACCCAGATCATGCTCAAGATTCACCTGGATGGTAAAGGTGTTTGTGGGGTTTATTCCAGAGATGTGGCTGCCACCAAGGTGGACCAGGTGCTTGAGGCCGCAATTAAAGCCGGGCATCCCTTGAAATGCATCAGTGAGCCGGTTGGTTTTTAGAAATAAGTTTACAGTTAAGCATCCAAGCAAGCCTTAAAAGGAAATCAGATGATTGCCCAAGAATTGGAAGTCAGCCTTCATATGGCTTTTGTCGAGGCGCGCCAGCAGCGTCATGAGTTCATCACGGTTGAGCACCTATTGCTTGCCTTGCTGGACAATCCGAGCGCGGCTGAAGTGCTGCGGGCGTGTTCCGCCAATATTGACGATTTGCGCAAGTCCCTGGCCAACTTCATCAAGGACAACACGCCTCAGGTGGCTGGTTCAGACGACGTGGATACGCAGCCCACCCTGGGCTTTCAGCGTGTGATTCAGCGCGCCATCATGCATGTGCAGTCCACCGGCAGCGGCAAGAAGGAAGTCACCGGGGCCAACGTGCTGGTGGCCATATTTGGCGAGAAAGACTCCCACGCTGTGTATTACCTGCATCAGCAGGGTGTGACCCGACTGGATGTGGTGAACTTCATTGCGCATGGCATCAGGAAAAGCGATCCACCCGAGCCGGTCAAATCGGGCGAGAGTCAGGCAGACAGTGAAGAGGGCGGGTCGGAAAAAAATGAGAAATCTTCACCGCTTGAGCAATACACGCAGAATCTGAATCAACTCTCCAAAGACGGCAAGATTGACCCCCTGATCGGACGTGAGTACGAGGTCGAGCGCGTGATCCAGATTTTGTGTCGCCGTCGCAAGAACAACCCGCTGCTGGTCGGGGAAGCCGGTGTCGGCAAGACCGCTATTGCCGAAGGTCTGGCTTGGCGCATCACGCAAAAAGATGTGCCTGAGATCCTGGCCGAAGCGATTGTTTATTCACTCGACATGGGTGCCTTGCTGGCGGGCACCAAATACCGTGGCGACTTTGAGCAGCGACTCAAGGGTGTCTTGAAATCCTTGAAGGACAGACCCAACGCCATTTTATTCATTGATGAAATCCATACCCTGATTGGAGCCGGTGCCGCGTCCGGTGGCACGCTGGATGCGTCCAATCTGCTGAAACCGGGATTGAGTTCCGGCGCGCTTAAGTGCATTGGCGCGACGACCTTTACCGAATACCGTGGCATTTTCGAAAAAGACGCGGCGCTGTCTCGTCGTTTTCAGAAAATTGATGTGGTTGAACCCACCATCGAACAAACCATTGAAATACTCAAGGGCTTGAAATCCCGTTTTGAAGAGCATCACAACGTCAAGTACGCGCTGGCAGCCTTGCAGGCAGCGGCAGAGCTGAGTGCCAAGTACATCAACGACCGTCATTTGCCGGATAAAGCCATCGACGTGATTGATGAGGCAGGAGCCGCACAGCGCATTCTGCCCCCTTCCAAACGCAAGAAGATCATCGGCAAGACCGAGGTGGAAGACATTGTGGCCAAGATTGCCCGCATTCCGCCTGCCAACGTGTCCAATGATGACCGGAGCAAACTCAAGACCCTCGAGCGCGATCTCAGGAACGTTGTGTTTGGGCAGGACAAGGCGCTCGACATGCTGGCCTCTGCCGTGAAAATGGCGCGTTCTGGCCTGGGCAAGGGCGACAAGCCAATTGGTTCCTTCCTGTTCACTGGGCCGACCGGTGTTGGCAAGACTGAAGCGGCCAAGCAATTGGCCTACATCATGGGAATTGACCTGATTCGCTTTGACATGAGCGAATACATGGAACAACACGCCGTGAGTCGTTTGATTGGTGCCCCACCCGGTTATGTAGGCTTTGATCAGGGTGGATTGCTGACCGAAGCCATCACCAAGACGCCCCACTGTGTGTTGTTGCTCGATGAAATTGAGAAGGCACATTCGGCGATCTTCAATGTGCTATTGCAGGTGATGGACCACGGCACGCTGACTGACAATAATGGGCGCAAGGCTGACTTTCGCAACGTGATCATTGTCATGACCACCAACGCAGGGGCCGAGACAATGAACAAGGCCACCATTGGCTTTACCAACCCGCGCGTAGCAGGCGATGAGTTGGCAGATATCAAGCGCTTGTTCACCCCGGAGTTTCGTAATCGGCTTGATGCGGTGGTCAGCTTCAAAGCGCTTGATGAGATTGTTATTCTGCGGGTGGTCGATAAGTTCTTGCTGCAATTGGAAGCCCAGTTGGCCGACAAGAAGGTGGAAGTTACCTTTACTGACAAGCTGCGCAAGCACCTCGCCAAGAAGGGTTTCGATCCGTTGATGGGTGCGCGGCCAATGCAGCGCCTGATACAGGACACCATTCGGCGCGCCCTGGCCGACGAATTACTCTTTGGTCGCCTGATTGACGGGGGCCGCCTGACCGTCGATCTGGATGAGAAAGACGAAAGCAAGACCGAAGTCTTGCTCGATATTCAGCCATTGCCAAAGAAGGAAGGCAAGCCCCGGCCCGAGATACAAGAAGCAACCGCTGGCTAGATCGGGTGTTGGAGCGTCAGCGCCCGGCGGCCCACGCAGTGAGCCGCCGTATGGCGCTTATCGGTTGAAAGAGCCGCGAGAACTTCCCGGGCCACGAGACCCGTTGCCACCGCCAGCAAAGCCACCCGAGCCGCCGGAGCGCCCACCTGTTCCGCTGCCACCACCATAAGAACCTGCATTGCGGTTGCCACCGCCACGCCGGGCTCCGCGCTCGGCCATCATATCGACGCTGGTACGCATTGGGTCGGGTTGACCTTGATTTGACCCCGACCTGGCCGGTGCGTTGCCGCCACGCCCTTGCGCCGATCGCGGTCCAGAGCCGCGCAAGCTCAGGTCAACCGCAGTTTCGTGGCTGCGTGGCTCGTGGCTGCGAGGCTCGTCGTTGCGTGGCTCGTTGCTGCGTGGCTCGTTGCTGCGTTGACCGCCGCCACTATTTCTGCCGCCACCATTGCCCGCATTGCCCCCGCTACCGCGATTTTCGCCAGCTCGCCCCGTGCGTGCAGCGCCAGCGCGGCTGCCGCGTTGCCCTGGAGCGCCTTTGCCTTCGCGCACCCGTTGCATCATCTCGGTACGGGCGGCCTTGGCTGCTGCTTGCATCACATCGCGACTTGGCGGTTTACCGGCACCGCCCCAGATAGTCTGGCGACCCATGGCAAGAGGTTCAGCTTGCTCGCCGGGCTCGGGCATAAAGCCTTCAATGATCTGGACCGGAATATCCTGCTTGGTGAAGCGCTCAATGGCTTGCATGAAACCTTCTTCGTCCAGACATACCAGGTTCACCGCCTGGCCTTCAGCACCGGCACGGCCAGTGCGGCCGATGCGGTGGATGTAGTCCTCGCAGACGTTGGGGATGTCGTAGTTGACAACGTGCGGCAGATCATCAATATCAATGCCTCTGGCGGCGATGTCGGTCGCCACCAGGGCGCGAATGTCACCACTCTTGAAGCCCGCCAGCGCCTGGGTGCGGGCAGCCTGGCTCTTGTTGCCGTGCAGGGCCATGGCGTTGATGCCGTTCTTGACCAAAAATTCAGCCACACTGTTGGCGCCAAATTTGGTGCGGGTAAAGACCAGCACCTGACTCCAGTTGTGTTCATTAATGATGTGGGCCAGCAGCGCTTTCTTCTTGCCGCGACCGACCGGATGAATGAGCTGGGTAATGCGCTGCACCGTGCTGTTGCGTGGTGTGACCTGAATGCTCAGCGGGTTTTTTAGCAGGGTGTCGGCGAGTTCGCGAATTTCGTCACTGAAGGTGGCCGAGAACAACAGACTCTGCTTGTCTTTGGGCACCACCGCCAACACTTTTTTGACGTCGTGGATGAAGCCCATGTCGAGCATGCGGTCGGCTTCGTCAAGCACCAGTATTTGTACTTGAGTCAAATCCAGTACGCCTTGTTGCAGCAAATCCAGCAGGCGCCCAGGGGTGGCCACCAAAATGTCAACGCCTTTTTTTACGCGGCTGATCTGCGGGTTCATGCCAACACCGCCGAAAATGGCGGTCGAAGTCAGCTCCACATATTTGCCATAGGTCTGCACCGACTCTTCCACCTGCGCGGCCAGTTCACGTGTCGGGGTAAGCACCAGCGCACGAATGCCGATGCCACCAAATTTATTGCGGGGTGCCTCGCTGATGCTGAGTTTGTGCAGCATGGGCAACACAAACGCTGCAGTTTTGCCGGTGCCGGTTTGAGCACCGCCGAGCAGGTCATGGCCCTCAAGTACGGCCGGAATGGCTTGCACCTGAATCGGCGTGGGAGTCTCATAGCCCTGCTCAAGCACAGCTTTGACGATGGCCGGAGCCAGATTTAATGCTTCAAATTTCATAGTTTGGCGCCTATCCTGGGCGCTATGGCATCGGCCCGCCTCGCCGTTTGGAACAGCGAGTCAGTCAAAGGCAGATGGGATACAAAGGTGGAACGTTTGCGCAAGGGCAAGGTTCCCAGCAAGGTGCTGGCATTGTGGGCAACTGAAGCGCCACAACTTATTTTATTATCGCACGATCTTCCGTTCGTCGCCTGACGGTGGCATTATTTTGTGCTTGGGTCCTGAGCACGCTGGGCTTGCACCATCTTCATGGCGGAGGAAATCAGCGCTGAAACTTCCGTCATATTGCTGGGCACAATGAGCGTTGTGGTGGCATCGGCCGCCACTTTGGAATAAGCCTCGACCGCTTTTTCTGCCACCTTGAGTTGCACTGCTTCGCCGCCACCCGGCTGGCGAATGGCCGCTGCAATCCGTTCAATGGCCTGAGCGGTGGCTTCGGCGACGGCCAGGATCGATTGGGCATCACCTTGCGCCTTGTTGATCACAGCTTGTTTCTCGCCTTCAGAGCGGGCAATAAAGGCTTCACGTTCGCCGGTGGCAATGTTGATTTGCTCCTGGCGACGGCCTTCGGAGGCAGCGATCAGGGCGCGCTTTTCACGCTCTGCGGTAATTTGCTGCTGCATGGCGTGCAAAATTTCTTTCGGCGGTGTCAGATCCTTGATCTCATAGCGCAGCACCTTGACGCCCCAGTTCAGCGCTGCTTCGTCAATCGCCTGCACCACCTGAGCGTTGATGATGTCGCGCTCTTCAAACGTTTTGTCAAGCTCGAGTTTGCCGATGACAGAGCGCAGCGAGGTTTGCGCCAACTGGGAGATCGCCATGATGTAGTTACTCGATCCGTAGCTGGCCCGCATCGCATCGGTCACTTGAAAATACAAAATGCCATCGACCTGCAGCTGGGTGTTATCACGCGTGATGCAGACCTGGCTGGCAATGTCGAGGGGCACTTCTTTCAGTAGATGTTTGTAAGCTACCTTGTCCACAAACGGCACTAAAAAATTTAGTCCCGGCGTCAGGGTGCCGTTGTATTTTCCGAGTCGCTCTACCACCCACGCGTGCTGCTGTGGCACCACTTTGATGGACTGCGTGATGAATATCGCCGCGATGACGAACAGGATGATTGCAACTTCCACTTGATTCTCCAGTTAATTTGACAGCTTAATACGATTGACAGATTGTCATAACTTCTCAACCACCAGCCGACTGCCCACCACTTCCACAATTCGATGGGGACCAGGCGTTGGCGTGGCACCGGCTACCAGTGACACACTCCAATTCGCGCCACGGTACTTGACTGAGCTGGTGCCATCCGGGGTCCAGGCCTCAACCGCGACGGTCTCGCCAACATCCAGAATGGCATCATGGTTGGCACCTGCGGGCAAAGCGCGTGGTTGCGTTTTTTTGTACCAGCGCCATGCCACCACAAAACCACCCCCTACTGCGGCAGCGACCATCAACTGGGTCGCTGCCGTAGCGCCCAAATGAGCGGCTACGGCTCCGGCGACCATCCCCATTGATAGCATGAGCAAATAAAACGTCCCGGTCAGCAATTCAACCGCAATGACCGCACCGGCTAACACCCACCAAATCGTTGATTCAGCCATATCCACCCTTCGTTGTGTTGCTGTTTTTCACATTCTGCGGCAAAAAGCAGGGCTCGCAAAGGACCCAAACTCAATTAGTCCTTACACTTCGCGCCTAATTCACAGTTTTGCGCGTCCAGCAGGAGTTTTTCATGAAATTTCGCTTTCCCATTGTCATCATTGATGAAGATTTTCGCTCTGAGAACACCTCCGGTCTGGGTATTCGGGCGTTGGCCCAAGCCATCGAGTCCGAGGGCCTGGAAGTGCTGGGCGTCACCAGCTACGGCGACCTGAGCCAGTTTGCGCAGCAACAGAGCCGGGCCAGTGCCTTCATCCTGTCGATCGACGACGAGGAATTCACGCCCGGACCGGACCTGGACCCGGCCGTGGTGAATCTGCGTCATTTCATTGAAGAAGTGCGGCGCAAGAATCTCGACGTGCCAATCTACATCTATGGCGAGACCAAAACGTCACGTCACCTGCCCAACGACATTTTGCGTGAGTTGCACGGTTTCATTCACATGTTTGAGGACACGCCCGAATTTGTGGCGCGCCACATCATTCGCGAAGCCAAAAACTACCTCGAGGGTGTACAGCCGCCGTTTTTCAAGGCCTTGCTCGACTACGCGGAGAATGGGTCATATTCATGGCACTGCCCGGGTCATTCCGGCGGCGTCGCATTCCTGAAAAGCCCGGTGGGGCAGATGTACCACCAGTTCTATGGCGAGAACATGCTGCGCGCTGACGTCTGCAACGCCGTGGAAGAGCTCGGTCAACTGCTGGACCATGACGGTGCCATTGGCAAGAGTGAACGCAATGCAGCACGGATTTTCAATGCGGACCACTGCTTTTTTGTCACCAACGGCACCAGCACCAGCAACAAGATGGTGTGGCACCACACGGTGGCGCCCAACGACGTGGTGGTGGTGGACCGCAATTGCCACGTGTCCATCCTGCACGCGATCATCATGACCGGGGCGATTCCGGTATTTTTGAAGCCCACGCGCAACCACTTTGGCATCATTGGTCCGATCCCCAAGAGCGAGTTCGAACCGACTGCCATCAAGGCAAAAATCAAGTCCAACCCCTTGATTCGACGTCACCTTCCCGACGTGGATTTCAGCCAGATCAAGCCGCGTGTGATGACACTGACCCAATCCACCTACGACGGTGTGCTCTACAACACCGAAACGGTGAAGGCCATGCTTGACGGCTATGTGGAGAACATTCACTTTGATGAAGCCTGGTTGCCGCATGCGGCGTTTCACCCGTTTTATGGTACCTACCATGCCATGGGCAAGGACCGGGTACGGCCGAAGCACGCCATGGTGTATGTCACCCAGTCTATTCACAAACTGCTGGCCGGCATCAGCCAGGCCAGCCAGGTGCTGGTGCAAAATTCGCAAACCGTCAAGCTTGACAAGCACCTCTTCAACGATGCGTATCTGATGCATACCAGCACCAGCCCGCAATACAGCATCATTGCCAGTTGCGATGTGGCCGCCGCCATGATGGAACCACCCGGTGGCACCGCGCTGGTGGAAGAAAGTATCGCTGAAGCGCTGGACTTTCGCCGAGCCATGCGCAAGGTCGATGAGGAATACGGTGCCGACTGGTGGTTCAAGGTGTGGGGCCCCGACAAGCTGGTAGACGAAGGCATCGGTCGCGCTGACGACTGGATCATCAAGGGCGAGTCGCCCAAGGCCAAGGCCGGCGTCAACTGGCATGGATTCGGCAAAATGGCGGCGGGCTTCAATATGCTGGATCCGATCAAGTCAACTGTCGTGACGCCCGGCATGGACTTGAACGGCAAGTTCGCCAAGACCGGTATTCCGGCCAGCATCGTGACCAAGTTCCTGGCCGAGCATGGCGTGGTGGTCGAGAAAACCGGGCTTTACAGCTTTTTCATCATGTTCACCATCGGCATCACCAAGGGCCGCTGGAACAGCATGTTGACCGCCTTGCAGCAGTTCAAGGACGACTACGCCAAGAACCAGCCGATGTGGCGCATCCTGCCCGAGTTTTGCCAGAAGTACCCCAAATACGAAACCATGGGCCTGGCTGACCTGTGCCAGCATGT
>JADGRK010000139.1 GCA_017880985.1 Rhodoferax sp.
TTCTGGTTCGAAGTCCCTTTCCGCGGTACGCTTGCAGCGCTCTTCTTCACCACCGGATTGTTCCTTACAGTGGTGCTGTGCATCGGCTACTACGTCTCGGTGTCGATTCGCAGCCAGGTTGGGGCAAGCCAGGTGGCGCTGGTGCTGACGATGTTGCCGACGACGCTGCTCTCCGGTTTTTCCTTCCCCATCGATCAGATGCCGGCGGCGGTGCAGGCTTTCACCTACCTGGTCAGCGGCCGCTACTACGTGACCATTCTCAAGGCGCTGTTTCTCAAGGGCGCGCCCTGGGGTGAACTGGTGTTGCCGATTTTTTGCCTGGCGCTGTACGCGATGGTGATGGTGGTGTTGGCGGCACGCGCCTTCCGCAAGACGCTCGATTGAGTCGGCCATGATCGGACGCATCTTCCATCTACTGCTGAAGGAGTTCCTCGAACTGAAACGCGACAAGTCGGCGCGCTTGCGCCTGTTGGTGCCGCCGGTGCTGCAGATGTTGCTGTTCGGCTACGCCGCGACCTTCGAAGTATTCAATGTGGCGACGGTTATCCTCGATCAGGACCAGACGCAGGAGAGCCGGGCGCTGGTAGCTGATTTCGTCCATAGCAGCCGCTTCAAGCTTGTCGCCGACGCGACCGAGCGCCGGCATGTGCAGGACGCGGTCGAAAGCAGCACGGCACAGCTCGGCATCGTCGTGCCGCAGGGCTTTTCCGAATTGTTGCGCAAGGGACAGAGCGCGCCGCTGCAAGTGCTGGTTGATGGCACTAATTCCAACACCGCCCTGATCGCGCTCGGTTACGTCGGCCAGATTTCCGGCGCCTTCGGCCAGACTTACGCGCAGGACCTGGCGCAGCGCACCGGCCGCGCGCTCGGCCGGCCGCTGGTGAACGTGAATCTGCAGGAGCGCTACTGGTACAACCCTAATCTCAACAGCCGCTGGTTCTTTGTTCCCGGTCTGATCGGCACGCTGACCCTGATTACCATCGTCAATCTCACCTCCTTTGCCATCGTCCGCGAACGCGAGGTGGGGACGCTCGAGCAGCTTCTGGTCACGCCAATCCAGCCGATCGAGTTCATCATCGGCAAGACGCTGCCGTTCTTTCTCATTGGCCTGATTGAAGTGTCGCTCGTGGCGGTGGTCGGCATGCTCTGGTTTCAGGTGCCTTTCAAGGGCAATCCGATGGTGCTGCTGCTCGGTACCTGCCTCTTCCTGTTCAGCGTGCTCGCCATCGGCCTCTTGATTTCGACCCTGTGCAAGACGCAGCAGCAGGCTTTTGCGTCGAACTTCTTCGTGCTCAATCCAATGTTCATTCTCTCGGGGTTCAGCTTCCCGATCTCGAGCATGCCCGATGCCTTGCAGTGGCTCACTTACCTCGATCCGCTCCGCTATTTCCTCATCATCATCCGTGGCACCTATCTCAAAGGCGTCGGCATCGACGTTCTCTGGCCGCAGATGGCGGCGCTGGCAGCGTTGGGCCTCGGTTTGTTTGCGCTCGCCGTGCTGCGCTTTCGCAAGTCACTCGACTGAGCGAGGCGTGGGCGAAGCCGATATGTAAACACGGTACGCGGATCCTACCGACGCGGCACAAATTCACCGTGATGTTCATCGTCGAGTTGTGCGCGCGGCAAGCGAGCGCTTTTGTGTTCTGGACCACTGACAATCTCTAATCGTCAGTGCAAGAAATTGAGCGGGACTATCCAACGTCAGCTAACGGCGATCACGCCAGCTCAACCTGCGGTAGGGAGGAACGGACGGTGCTTTCCGGCTTGATGTGCCCCAGCTTTCGACGCAAGGTGATTTGGGTGATGGCAAACTCATACAATCGTTTTCCAACCGAAGGAGAGAAACCATGACCATACTTGTAGCTTATGTTCCACGTCCGGAAGGACAGGCCGCTCTGGACAAAGGTATCGAAATTGCCAAACGCCGTCAGGAACGTTTGGTGGTGGTGAACACCAGTCCGGGCGGCAGACAGGAAGATCCGTCGATGGCCGATGTTCAAGATGTCGAGCGAGTCGAGGTATTGCTGGCGGGCTGCGGTCTCGACGCCGAATTCAAGCAGTTCGTTCGAGGTAAAAGTGCTGTCTCGGAAATCGAAGCGCTGGTTGACTCGCTGCAGGTCTCGGTGCTTGTCATCGGCCTGCGAAAACGCACGCCTGTGGGCAAACTCATCCTGGGTAGCGTAGCCCAGGAGATTCTGCTCACTGTTTCATGCCCGGTATTGGCCGTGAAGGCCAACTAATTGCCTGGCTAATGCGCCAGCCGAAACCGGGTTCCGCGAAAACCAAACACCGAACTGTGCTCCCCGATTTCCTCCAGCTTGAGCCCAGGCGCGGCCTCGCTGCCCTGCGTTAACACCTGATTGTTGACCAACAGCAAACGCTGCCCCGGGTTGTTGGAGTAGACGGCGCCAGTGATGGCAAGCACCGGAATCTGGCGCCGGATGTCTTCCGGCAGCTCGCTTAGCAGCGGGACGGAGGCCGGGGCAACGACGGTTGGCGGCGCTGCCTTGACAACCGGAGCGGGTTGGGGCCTGGGCGACACTCGCGCGGCAACAGCACCCACCGCAGGAGCGGCCACAGCAGGCACCGGCTTTGTCACCGGCGCCGAAGCGGCGGGGGCGACTGCCGGCGTTGCAAACGCCGGTGCCGGTGCCGCTGTCACCACAGGCTGCAGAACAGGCGCGGGCGCGGCTACAACTGCGGTTGTGGTTATTGGTACCGGTGTTGGTACCGGCGTCTGCCAGACCCACCAGCCTGCCGCGGCAGCGCCCAGCACCAAGACCGCAGCAACGCCCAGCCAGACGCCGCTACGCGCGCTGGGAGCGGCATCCGGCGCCGGGGTCGTCACTTGACGCGCGTGCAGACCGGGCACAGCGCCACGCCCACGTTCGGCATCGGCGCGTTTGAGTGCATCGAGGATATAAGACATCGGTTTAACGTGGCTCGGTTTGCAGGCGCGGCTCATCGACACCGGTGGCGCGGTCGAGCTGCATGAACGTCATGGGGCCGGGTTGCCCGTCGGCTTTGAGACCCTGGGCGCGTTGAAAAGTCCGCACCCGCTCGCGCAGGGCCCGGTCCAGAATTTGCAGGGCTGCGGACGCGGGTGCCAAAGGCGTGCCGTCGAGTTGGCTCAGTTGCCGCGCAAGCTGCGCAACAGCCGGTCCGCCACTGCCGTCGCGCAGGTCCACACGGTAGCCCGGCGGCGTGCGCCAGTAGGTAGCGAAATCGCCGCGCCAGAGCCGCGCCAATGCGACCAGCCTGACGTTGTGCAGGCTCTGCCCGACCCGCAGCGTGGCGCTCTGCTCATCCAGTCCCACCAGCAGGGCGTAAAGCGGCGGGCCGTTGCCCTCTTGCAGTGTCAGGATGCCGGGATGACCAAGCTGACGCAGCAACGGCACGCTGAGGTTACTGGCGCGATAACACTGCAAATGCTGCGCAGCGGCGGCCTGGCAGGCGTCAGCGTTGGATTGGTCTTTGCTTGCTGGCAACTTCCAAATGGGCGCCAGCTCGCGCCAAACGATGTTGATGTCGCGCGGCAGTTGCGGCAGCAGGGCTTCAATCGCTTCGACCGGTTTGGCAACCAGCGCCTCGCCCCGAAGAGGCAACGAAGCCACCGCTTGCGGAGCTGGCGCAGAGGCGTTGGCTGTCGGCTCAAGCCGACTGGAAGAAGAAGCTGCGGCGCGCGGGACTGGCCCAATGGTTGGAGGTGATGACGGAGCCTTTTGCTGGGCGGTCCAGACCATGAAACCGGTCAGCGCGGTACCAGCCAACAAAACCAGGCCGCCCAGCACGTAGGCAGCGCTGCGCTGACCGGAGCCCGGCATGCGCGCAGTTTCAGGCCCAAATACTTCAGCCGCAGCCTTGTCCACGACCGCCCGGTCCACCCGGTGCAGGCCATTCGCCCACGCCCCCAGCAGCGCGCGCCCACACAGCAGGTTGATGCGGCGTGGCACGCCACGCGCGAGGCGCTGGATGCGTTTTAGCGATCGCTTGTCAAACGGCAGTGGGCCGGTGTGACCCGCTATCGCCAGTCGATGCACGACGTACTGGGTGCTCTCGGCAGGGTTTAGCGCGTCCAGGTGAAAGCGCGCAATCACGCGCTGCGCAAGTTGTTCCAGCTCCGGTCGCGCCAGCATCATGCGCAGTTCGGGCTGGCCGATCAGCACGATCTGCAGCAGCTTGCGCTCGCTGGTTTCCAGGTTGGTCAACAGGCGCAACTGCTCCAGCACATCGGGGGCGAGGTTCTGCGCCTCATCGATGATGAGAACACTGCTTTGACCGGCGGCATGACTCTGGAGCAAGAACGCGTTGAGTGCATCGATGTAGTCCTTGAGCGTGGGCGCGCTCAAGGCCGCTTGCGCCAGCGTAATGTCAAACTCCTCGCAAATCGACTGCAGCAACTCGATGACGGTGAGTTTGGGGTTGAAGATGTAGGCCACATGGCAGCCAGCAGGAATTTGCTCCAGAAAACAGCGACAGATGGTGGTCTTGCCAGTGCCGATGTCGCCGGTAAGCAGCACAAAGCCGCCACCCGTACCGCCGGCCCCCTTGTGTGGGCCGGTCACACCATAAAGCAGGTGCGCCAGCGCCTCCCGGTGGCGCTCGCTCATGAACAGGTAACGCGGGTCAGGCGCAATCGAAAACGGGTCTTGCGTCAGGCCGAAATGGTGCGAATACATAAGTCGCAAGCATACCCGCAGAGGGACGGGGCCAGCCACTGCGCTGCCCATCTTTCAAAACACGGCTAGCGCTTGTCTGGCAACTCGAACTTGACTTCGAGCACCTCCAGGTTGTCCTGGCGTTCCAGATTGACTTTGATATCAGCTGGATTGATTTTGACGTATTTGCTGATCACCGCGATCAGCTCGCGTTGCAGGTCAGGCATGTAGTCGGGCTCTGCGGCGTTGCAGCCACTGCGCTCGTGCGCGAGGATGAGTTGCAGCCGCTCTTTGGCCACGCTGGCAGATTTCTTCTTTTCGCCAAGAAAAAATGAAAAAAATGACATGGCCTCACTTCCCCCCAAAGAGGCGCTTGAATAGCCCCGGCTTGGGCGCATCGGTAAAGCGCAACGGCTTGTCTTGCCCCAGGAAACGATCCACCACGTCTTTGTAGGCTTCGGAGACGTCGCTGCCCTGCAAATGCACCGCTGGCACGCCCTGGTTGGACGCTTCCAGCACTGATTCGCTCTCGGGAATGACACCAATCAGTTTGATGCGCAAAATATCCTGAATATCTTCCAGCGACAGCATCTGGCCCTGGTTGACGCGGGCCGGGTTGTAGCGGGTGATCAGCAAATGCTCCTTGATCGGCTCCAGGCCCTCGACGGCACGTTTGGTTTTACTCGACAGGATGCCCAGAATGCGGTCTGAATCGCGCACCGAAGACACCTCCGGGTTGGTGACCACCAGCGCTTCGTCGGCAAAGTGCATCGCCATCAGGGCGCCGGTTTCAATCCCGGCAGGGGAGTCACAGACAATGAATTCAAAGTCCATGGCAGCCAGATCGCCCAGCACTTTTTCCACCCCAGCCTGGGTCAACGCGTCCTTGTCGCGCGTTTGCGAGGCGGCCAGTACATACAGGTTGTCAGTTTGCTTGTCCTTGATCAGCGCCTGATTCAGGTTGGCTTCGCCATGGATGACGTTGATCAGGTCATACACCACACGGCGCTCGCAACCCATGATCAAGTCCAGATTGCGCAGACCCACGTCAAAGTCAATCACCGCAGTTTTGTGGCCACGCAGGGCCAGGCCAGTCGCAAAACTGGCGCTGGTTGTGGTTTTACCCACGCCGCCCTTGCCAGAGGTCACCACAATGATTTTTGCCATGGGAGAGAGATCTTTCAGATAAAAATTAGGTATTCAGGGCTTCAAACAGCAGCCGTTCCTGTCCATCGTTGCTCAAACGCACCTGCGCCGCCTTGCCTCGCACCTCCGGCGAGAGCGGGATTTCGCTGGTGCGATAGACACCGGCAATAGAGATCAGCTCGGGCTCCAGGCATAAGGAAAAAATGCGCGCCTGCGTGTTGCCAGTGGCACCCGCCATGGCCTTGCCACGCAGCGGCGCATAGACATGAATATTGCCATCGGCATTGCATTCGGTCTTATTGACGATCAATTCTCCGACGGTTGCAAGCTGACGATCGAGCGTGGGAAGAAGATTATTTTCAAGCCAGATTGGAAGAAAATCTTTGAGAAAGATAATGTCATGGCAGAGGTGGTTGCGATTACTTCCGGAGAGTAATTGGGCGTTTCAATAAGGTACAGGATTATGAAACTGGCATTAAGCTCATACGCCTACAATTGGGCTGTCGGCATCCCTGGCTATCCCCCTGAGCGACCGATGACCGTCTTTAACCTGCTGGACGAGGCAGGTCGGCTTGGTGTGCACGTTGTCCAGGTGGCCGATAACATTCCCTTTGAGCAACTGCCTCGGGAAGAGCAGGACCGTTTTGCAAAGCATGCCGGCCAGCAGGGCATTGAGATTGAAGTGGGAATGCGCGGCATTCATGGTAGCCACCTGGAGGAAGGCATTCATCTGGCCGAGCGAATGCACGCCGGGATCCTGCGGGTGGCTATCGATAAGGGTGATTACCGTCCAGACGAGGACGAAATTACACAGACGATCCAAGCAGCGATCCCCCCGCTGAAGAAATTCGGGCTCAGACTGGCGGTGGAGAACACTGGGCGCTTCAAAGCCAGGGCGTTGGTAGGGATCATCGAGCGAATTGGCAGCCAGAATGTTGGGATCTGCTTGGAT
>JADGRK010000140.1 GCA_017880985.1 Rhodoferax sp.
AAAGCTGGCGCACAAGTACAAGCACGAGCTGCACGCCAACGAGGTCGCCATCCTGCCGTATTACGTGGCCAACCTGAACATCGAATCCACCTTTGCAGCCATCACCGGCAGCTACGAAGAGTTTCCGAATCTCTGCTTCGTCGACACGCTGGACAACGTCGGCCTGCACACCTCAGCCAGGGGCGTGAACGCTGATCTGTTCGGCAGCGTCAGCGAAGAAAACGTGGCCCGCATCAAGCGCCAGAACAGCCGCAAGATCAGCGTCATCATCGGCAACCCGCCCTATAACGCGAACCAGGCCAACGAGAACGACAACAACAAGAATCGCGAATACCAGGAGATCGACAAGCGCATCAAGCAGACCTACATCGCCGAGAGCACGGCGCAGAAAACCAAGCTCTACGATATGTACGCGCGTTTCTTCCGCTGGGCCAGCGACCGCTTGAATGAAAACGGCGTGCTGGCCTTCGTCACCAACCGCAGCTTTATCGAGAGCCGCACCTTCGACGGATTTCGCAAGACGGTAGCGCAGGAGTTCAGTGACATCTACGTGGTGGACCTGGGCGGCGACGTGCGCGCCAACCCCAAGCTCAGCGGCACCAGGCACAACGTGTTCGGCATCCAGACCGGTGTGGCGATCAGCTTCATGGTCAAGCGCGTCGGCGCGACGAAGGACAAGAAACTCGCCCGCGTCCACTACGTGCGCCGGCCCGAGATGGAAACCGCCGAGGAAAAATTGACTTTCCTTGCCAGCCACCCCATGCGCCACCTCGACTTCGACGAGGTGCAGCCGGACAAGACCCACAACTGGATCAATCTGACAAACAACGACTTCGACACACTGATGCCGCTGGCGAGCAAGGAGACCAAGGCGGCGAAGACGGCGGGGAAGGAGCGGGCGATTTTTAAGCTGTTTTCGCTCGGCGTTGTCACGGCCCGCGACGAATGGGTGTACGACGAGTCGCGCGAGCGCCTGTCGGAAAAGGTTGAAGCCTTGATTCACGCTTATCACTCCGACGTGGAGAGACTGAAGCATGTGTTGGACAGAACGAGCCTTGCGAACAAGCTCGACACCTCCATCAAATGGAGCCGCGCGACCAAGAGGGACCTGTCCAACGGGATCACGTATCACTTCGACGCGGATCGGATCGTTTCAGCGAACTACCGACCTTTCGTAAAGCAGCAGCTCTACTTCGATGGGCAGCTAAACGAGATGCGAAACATGACTACGCGCCTCTTTGGTGAATCGGGTCGAGTCGAAAACCGTTCTATCGTGCTTACCGACGCAGGATCTCAGAAACCGTTCATGGTGCTGGCGGTTGATTCTGTCTTGGATTACCACTATGTCGGAGCGGCGGCTGCGGCCGTGGCAATGCCGATTGAAGGAATTGATACTGATGGCCAGCGCCACGACAACATCACCGACTGGGCGCTCAAACAATTCCGGCAGCACTACGGCGCCCCTGTTGTTGGTCAGGACGACGACGCCACGGACTTGTCATCCCGGACTCGATCCGGGATCCATGGATTGCGGGTCAAGCCCGCAATGACAAGCGATGCGCCTGCAAGGCCAAAACCCATCACCAAGGAAGCCATCTTCCACTACTGTTACGCCGTGCTGCACAACCCGGCGTACCGCGAGAAGTACGCGCAGAACCTCAAGCGCGAATTCCCACGCATTCCGCTCTACGGCACAGCGCTGGCCGACTTCTGGCAATGGGCCGCCTGGGGCGAAACGCTGATGACACTGCACATCGGCTTTGAGGAGGTCGCGCCGTTCCCGCTCACCCGCACCGACACGCCCGACGAAAAAGTGCGCGCCGCCGGCTTGTGCCCGAAAGCCATGCTGCGCGCCGACCCGGTTGTCGGCAGCATCACGCTCGATAGCGAAACCACGCTGCGCGGCATTCCGCCCGAGGCCTGGACCTACAAACTCGGCAACCGCAGCGCAATTGATTGGGTGCTGGATCAGTACAAGGAGAAGAAACCCAAGGACGCCACCATCCGCGAGAAGTTCGACACTTACCGCTTTGCCGACTACAAGGAAAAAGTCATCGACCTGCTGATGCGGGTGACGACGGTGAGTGTGGAGACGGTGAAGGTGGTGGACGCGATGAAGGAGGCCAGCCACTAGCTGACCGGGCAGCTGTCATGCCGGCCCCGGATCAGGTCCGGGGTTTCAACATCCGGCAACCATGGATTGCGGGTCAAGCCCGCAATGACAATTTCGAGAGGGAGAGGAAGAATATGGCACGGCGAAATAAGCAAAGTGTGTTTGAAGATCTGATTGACATTACGGCTCTCATGCCGTGGTACGCGTGAATTGTCGTGAGGAAGTGTCATCGAGACGCTTTGTTTTTGATAGCTGCTCGCGAAATGTCGACGGTGGCTAGAGCTGCCCTTTACCCAAAATTATTTTCATCCAGACTTTCTACGCCAAGCATAAATCCGGCGCACATCATCTGCAGATTGGCGTAGCCCCGCCACATCAGTTGATGTCCGGGCGGTGGGTCGTTGGCTCGCCCGAGATAGCCACCCAAGCGCGCTACCAAGCGCACCGCATCGCCGAGCAAGGTCGGCTCAACTATCATCTTTTTTTTGCGTATGCCTTGAGCACCTGAATCTCAAGGTCGCTGAACAAGACCTCGGCGGGCATTTCTGGACACTGGCGACCCAGCAAAGTCAGCAGCATGATGCGCCAGGCGATCACCAAATTGATGGCAATCGTGCGTTTGAGCCGCTCGGCAGTCTTGTGTTGCAACTTCTCAATGTTGCAACCACTCTTGAGCACCCGATGCCAATCCTCGATACGCCAGCGCAGGCAGTACCAACGCAGAATCTGCTGCGCCTGCTCAGGGGTCGACACATCGCAAGTGGTCAACAAAAACCACTCCACCGGTTCATCATCGTTGGGCTGGGTCGTCTCCTGCACGTGCACCACCGTGAGCTTGATCGGCGCTTTGTCTTGTTGGTACACACCGGGGCGTAGCTCAATATCAAGGTAGCGCAACGCCACTGTGGCGCTGCGCTGCACATGGCCCGGCTTGGCCTGCTGTTTGGTCTTCTTGGTGCGTATGCTTTGCCGCGGCACCTTGATGACCACCTCGGCACAGACCGGGCTGGCCCTGACCGATTCAAAAAGATGCACACCCTCATCATTCATGGTGCGGTCATGCTTGGAGCGCACCAGCAAATCTACCTTGCCGGTTTTTCGCTGCTCACGAAAGAGTTCAAAAAAATCAGCTTCGCGGTCCATCACGCAAATCTGGTGTGTGCCGGGTAGTTGTCTGTCCAGCTCAACACATGCGCGAAAGCCTTCAATCCAAGAAAACGTCTTCTTCTCTTCAATGGGAATGCTCGCAGCGGGGCGAGTGTCGGTTTCTAATCTGGGCTGGGGCGCTGAGAATTGAGCATTTAATACACCCAGCGGCAAGCCCTCGGTACTGACCACAAAGGTTGAATGCAGATGCAGCCCCCGAGTTTTAGCACCGGTCTGGTTTTTGCTCAGCACCCCCAGACCAATGCATTGATCGAGCTGGTTGTAGTTCAGGTCAGTGCCGTCCTGAATGCACAGCACGGTGGGCAGCCCCATCATGCGTTGCACGGTGCGCTCGCGGTGCGGTGCCAGAATGGCCTGCGCATTCAGGGCCGAGTCATCGGGCTTGTCAATCATGCGGTAATAGCCCTTCACCGCTGGCCAGTCGCCTTGGCTGGCACCGCTCAAGGTGCGCCCGGGCATTGCACCCAGAGCCTGTGCGCTCGCGACCAGACGTTCATTGAGACGGCTGTCGCCAAGCTTTACGCCGCTAAACTCTTGCGCTGCCCATTGATTTGCATCGAGTCCCTGACCAATTTCCAGCGGCTGCACACCTACTGGCTCGGTCACGCCCATCTTGCTGCGCCAGTTGGGCTCAATCGCATAGACGTAGATGGTTTTGACGGATTTGGCGTTTTTGTGTTCGCGGTCCTGGCGACCTCGTCCCTGGGTTTGACCAATGGCACTCCAGTTGGCCGCTTTGTAGCAAGTGCCCAGGAAGTGTTCAGTATCGACAAAGCTCTCCACCAGCCAAGGCGCATAGCCATACTGAGCCTCAAAATCAGCGCCCACTTGGCGCAAGACCATCCCCAGCATGGTTGAGGCCAGGTTGTGGCAATGAACACTGGTGCGCAGTAAAAAGCGGCTCATACCCAACACGCGGTGTAGCTGCTGGCGGTGTTGGTCCGTGTCCCAGCCGATCCACTGATCGCGCTCACGCAGCTTCAGCGCTGCGGCGCTGAAGGCAAAGCCACCGAGCCAGCCGTGCTCAGAATTGATGAGGTAGCGCAGTTGACAGCCCACCAGGGGGCCAGCACCCTGCGGGTGTTCGCATATCATCATCTCGTTCCAGATGCGCATCAAATCAACACTGTCCACCTTGCTCAGCGCAAGCCCCTGTACACCGCCGACTTGTGCGGGCACATCGACTGGGTCTGGCACGGCGATACCGAGGCGACGCGGGCTTTTGATCGATTGGGGCTTGGTCGAGGCTGGCAGGATAAAGTGCCCCGCACGCTCCAATTCCCGCAGTGCTTTGTTACAGCCACCGATTTGGTGGCCGCCGCGTGCATCGTGAAAGTTGAAGTGCTGACACAGTGCCTTGGAAAGAGAAGTACGATCCCTGTGGACATTGCTCGCGAGCTGGCTGCGAACGATGTCGATCGATTCGGGCTGCCCGAGGGTTCGCTTGATCTGGTTTTGTAGGTGCATCCCCGCACGATAGAGAGAATAAGAGAAAAAGTCCAGCTTTATTTCGGGGTAAAGGGCAGAGCTAGCCAGTGGTCGTGCGTGAGCCGTATGCGGGGAAACTTGCACGTACGGTTCTTTGGGGGGGATATCATCGAAAGATGGTGTCCCTACCCTCCAGCCCAGCCATTTCCCCCGATCGCCCTCTGACCGCCGCCCCGGTCTGGTCTGACGCGCACCGGGAGGCCAATTTCACGGCGTGGCTGAATCGGCTGGCGAGCGCCCACGGATTGATCACCCCAACGCTGCGCAGCGCCTCGGCCGACGCGAGTTTTCGGCGCTACTTTCGCATCGACTCGGCGGGTGCCAGCTACATCATCATGGACGCACCGCCTGAAAAAGAAGACTGCCACCCTTTTGTCAAGGTTGCCGCGCTGATGCAACAGGCCGGGCTGCTGGTGCCGCAAGTGCTGGCGTGGGAGCAGACCCAGGGTTTCATGCTGCTGAGCGACCTCGGAGCGCAGACCATGATGCAGGTCATCAACCGCGACTCCGCAGTTGCCAACCAGGGCTTGTACCTGAAAGCCGTTGACGCGCTGATTGCCTGGCAAACTGCCTCCACTCCGGGCGTGTTGCCGCCCTACGATGAAGTGCTGCTGCGCCGTGAGCTGGCACTGTTTCCCGATTGGTATCTGGCGCGCTACCGGGGGGTGTCGGTTGAGGGCGAGCTAGGTCGCACACTGGACAATAGCTTCAAGCAGATCATTGAACACAACCTGGCCTGGCCCAGCGTCTATGTGCATCGCGACTTCATGCCGCGCAATTTAATTGCCCCCACGCTCGGCACTGGCGTGTCCTCGCTGCCCCCCGCGGGGGCTGTTTCGCCTTGGGGCGGCCCGGCGGCGAAACCTGATGATGCCGAGTCCCGGCTGGGCGTGCTGGACTTTCAGGACGCAGTCTATGGCCCCATCACCTACGACATTGCCAGTTTGATGCGCGATGCATTTTTGAGCTGGGATGAAGACTTTTGCCTGGACATCACCATCCGCTACTGGGAACAAGCCCGCAAAGCCGGTTTGCCAGTCGGCGCCGACTTTGGCGAGTTTTACCGCGGCGTGGAGTGGATGGGGCTGCAGCGCCACCTCAAGGTGGCCGGTATTTTTGCGCGCCTCACGCTGCGCGACGGCAAGCCGCAATACCTGGCCGACACGCCGCGCTTTATCAGCTACATTCGCGCCACCTGCGCGCGCTACCGCGAACTGAAAGCCCTGCTGCGGCTGGTGGACAAGGTCGAAGGCATTGAGGTTCCAGACTTCCTTGCCTTTGGCAGGATCTAAACAAAGCAGGTCTCCAGCGCCCGTTAATACTGCGCAAGCAACTATTTATTTGATAGTAAACCAGCTCATGCCGAGCACCCCTTATGCCCCGTTTCTACTGCCCCACCCCACTGGCTACCGGTGAACTGCTGGATCTGCCCGCCAGCGCAGCGCGACACGTGCAGGTGCTGCGCCTGCAACCCGGCGACCGCATTACCTTGTTCAACGGTGAGTCGGGCTGGGACCGGGCTCAAGCCAGCCAGGGAGACCCCGCCAGCGGGGGTGAATTTGAAGCCACGGTGACACGCATGGGCCGCAGTGACGTGCAGGTGCGCATTGGCACCTATTGGGCAGTTGAGCGCGAACCGGCACGACAAGTCCACCTGGCGCTGGGTATGCCCGCCAACGAGCGCATGGATTGGCTGGTTGAAAAAGCCACTGAGCTCGGCGTCGCCAGCATCCAGCCGTTGATGAGCGAGCGCAGCGTGCTGCGGCTCACCGGTGAGCGGGCTGAGAAAAAGCAGGCGCACTGGCAAAGCGTGGCGGTGGCCGCCTGTGAGCAATGTGGCGGCAACCGGGTGCCCATAATTCACCCGGTCAGGACACTTGGCGACTGGCTCAAAA
>JADGRK010000141.1 GCA_017880985.1 Rhodoferax sp.
GCATCGACCACGCGCCGGATGGCGCCACGCGCTGCTTGGGCCACTTCGGGTGCCAGCACCTGTTCCGCCTGGCCAGGCTTGTAGTGCAGTACAGTTTCATACGGCGTGTCCGCGGCGAAATGCAGTGACTCGATGATCATATTGGGTTTGCGCATGCCGTCGTTGACCAGAATGCCCATCATCTCGGCCAGTGCGGCGGGCCGGTCGGCCGAGGCGCCCAGCGCAGTGGCGTACGACGGCACCAGCGAGTCAAAGGGGTAACCCATCTGCGCCCATTGGCGGTGGATTTCCAGAAACCCTTCGCCTTCGAGCAGAGCCAGAATGCGCTTGTCCTGCGCCTGTTTGCGGTGGGTAGAAAACAGCCAGCCATAGACCGCCTGACGCTCGGCCATGCTGGCCTGCATGACCTGCGTCTGGCTGGCACCCGGGTGGTTTTGCAGGTAGCCAACCAGCCACAACTCCAGTGGATGCACCCCGGCCAGGTAGCCGCGATCGGCCAGCAACATCTGCGTTGGGGCGTACTCCTCAAACAGCCGGTCCAGCCGGGACTCGGCCGGATTGATGCCATCGGGCAGGTTGTCCTTCACCAGCGCCGTGAACTGCGTCAGCGTCGCCTGCGGGTAAAGCGTGCGGAAAATGGCGGCCAGTCGCGAAGTGGTGGGCCGCACAGTGCCCAGCAACAACTCTTGCGCTTCTTCTGCGGTTTTTCCCTGGTACTTGACCAGAAAGCGGCGCATGAAGACCTGCCCTTCGCGGTCGGCAAAGCGCGCCAGGTAGTCGACACGGCGCGGATCGTCGGCATCCTTGAGCAGTTTGGCCGAGGAGCCTGGCGTCAGGAACATGTAGTGGTGCACGACATCGCGCATCAGCCGGATGAACACCAGATTGACCGAGTTGCGCAGCCCGTCACGGACCGACATCACACGGCCATCGTCCTCGTGCCTGAAGTTGTTGAAGTGGTGCAGTCCGCCACCTGTCATGAAGCCTTCACCCGGGCTTGCCGAGTAGGACCGCTCCAGCGCGGCATCAAGCATCGTGCGCAAGCTTTTGTCTTTGGCACTGGCCAGGTAATCGGCGGCCCAGCGTGTCAGCACGTCTCGCCGATCAACCTCCAGTGCACGCAATTGGGGCGGCTCCAGCATGGCCAGCCGCTGGTGCAGCTTGGCCATGATGTCGAGGTAGGTCACCAGCGTGCGCAGCTTGGCGGTCGACCCGAGGTCGAGTTTGGTGCCTTCGTTGATATTGAGCGGCTGTTCAAAATTGTCGGCCTGCACCCGCAGGTAGTTGGCCTGCGTGCCGCGCTCATAGAGCGTGAAGCTGTACACCACCTTGGCAGGATCGCCCCGTGCCAGCAACTGCTTGGCTGACAGACCGGCCGCCTGGACCTTGGCCGGGTCGCGCAACTCGCGCAACAAGGTGGTCACCGCCATTTGCACCGGCGCATCCAGCGTGCTGGCCACGCTGAGGTCCAGGCGATCTAGGTCATACAAACTGCTGCCACCGATCAAGCTGGCCAGATGCAGGCGCACCGCATTGGACGCTTTTTGCGACACGAAGGACACGGCGACGACCGGCACCTTGTCGGAGCGCCGGTGCAGCTTGACCTGCAGTGCCGCATCGCGCAGCGCGGGCGAGATCACGCCGGCACTGCCCAGCAGGCGCAGATGGCTGTCGGTGAGTTGCTCCAGTTCGGTCTCGTTGGCATCAAAATAATACGAGGGGCGGCGCTGGGACACCATCAGGCTCAGGGCCTGTTTGTAGATTCTGGCCTGCTCGTTGAGCTCAATCGGGGGCGCCGCCACGTTTTTCAACAGGCGGTTGGTCTCCTGGACGTCTCGCCCGTACCAGGCCCACATGCCATCGCCCAGGCCATGCACCTCGCCAAAGCCGGCCTTGGCGGACAAGGGCATGGTATTGAGGTAGCTGCGCACAATCTGGCGCCTCGCCTCGCTGGTGTCTTCGCCCTGCTGATAGGCGCGCAACGTGGCCGACACCATTTGTTGCAGCTTGTCCCTAACCGAGGAGGTGAGCCCGTCGGAGGAATGGCGGTATTTTTCGATTTGGGTCGCCAGCGTACTGCCGCCGGGGGTTCGGGCCGCGCCGGTGACGGCGTTTTTGGTCTTGATCAGCACCGCGTTAGCCAGTCGGTCCCATTCCACAGCCGGGTTGCGCTTGGGGTGCTCCGAATCAAGCAATTCCCGGTTTTCGATGAACAGCAGGGTCTGCACCAGGATCGGGGCGATGTCGTCAAAGCGCTCGAAGACGCGTTTCGGATAGCGCGCTTGAAACAGCGGTGTATGGTGACTGTCAAGAATGCGCAGACCGGCCTGGGTTTTTTCAGGATAAGGGGCGAAATAGCCCTTGTCGACTATGGCAGCCATGCCCTCCGAGATGCGCGCCTGTTTGACGATCTCGAAGTCCCTGGTCTTGAGCTTGCCCAGCAACACCGGCAACTGCGCGTAACCGAGTCGGTCGTCATATGGCGCACTCTGAGGAAAGCGGATGGAGGGACTAGGCCCAGCACCCACCGTGTAAGTGGCCTTGCGGGCCAGTTCTGCAAAAAAATGGGCCTGGTAGGCGGAAGTGCTCATTTCCTGGGCCACCAGCAGACCCGATATACCCAACAACAACACCGACACCCACACCCACACCGCCAATTTAACCCGCATGCACATCATCCTGAAACATTCGGCAGTTTACCCTTCCCTTTTGGGGTCGTCCCAGGAGAGCACTACACGACCCAATATCTGGGGCTGGCCCATTGACGATGAATAGCGAGCGCTGTCGGTGGTCATGAATTCCGCTGTCAGCTTGACCATCTTTTCCCCGATGAATTGTCCTGCTCAGTCGACCGTCGGCACTATTGACAACAGATGACCAAAATCTGGTCGGCGCAGACATAATCGCCGTCAAGTTGAAGCAGTGGCGCTTAGACGCCCATAATTCGTGGGCTGGATGTTATCCAGCAGATCGACCATCATGTGGCAAATCAGCACTCATTGGACTTCCCTATAGCAGCCTGTGGTGGAGGACAGGTTCCGCTGCACAACCGACCGCCACCCCGCGAAACTGCCTGCCGCCGTCGAATGACTGCTCCCGAGTTTCCGGGACCGACGAATGCCCAAACTGGACCAGCAGCGGCAATGACCGCTCTGGAGAACTCGACAGAAATTCCTGGCTCGCGCCGAAGGTCGGGTTACGCTGCGTACCGGTCAGCCAGAGGCACCCCACCTGGGAAATTCTTGATAACACCCAACAGCATCGGACTTGCGCGCGCTACCTCACCAACTGGTTGAGCTGAATGATCAGCATCACCATCCCGCCCATGGCCACGATCAGCAGAGGCCAGCGGCGCGCCTTCGCGCAACAGCACCAGGGCGTAGCGCATCGGTGCGCATGGCCCGGTTGGACAGGGTCTGGAGCGGCGACCTGACTTAGGACAGGCAGTTAGCTCACTTCATCAGCAGCAGACTCTCGTCCCACTTGGCGTGTTTCTCCAGCCCCGCCAGATTGGCGACGGTGGCCGCAATATTGGACAGACCGGCGGTGGCGGTTTGTTTTAACCCCAGGTGGCCACCGGTGACCATGTCAAACAGGATCAGCGGCACCGGGTTCAGGGTGTGTGCGGTTTTGGCCTTGTAAGAGCCGTCCATGTTCAGGCAGAGCTGTCTGGTTTTTTTGTCCAACTCGTACATCTCGTCGGCGTTACCGTGGTCGGCGGTGATCAGGGCCACACCCCCAGCCGCCTCAATGGCCGGCAGCAGGCGGGCCAGGGCCAGGTCAACGGCTTCCACGGCCATGGTGGTGGCGCGGAAGTTGCCGGTGTGGCCGACCATGTCGCCGTTGGCAAAGTTGCAGCGCAGCAGCTTGTACTGGCCGCTTTGCAAGGCGGCGATCATCGCGTCGGTGATTTCGGCAGACTTCATCCACGGGCGTTGCTCAAAAGGCACCACGTCGCTGGGCACTTCCTGCCAGGTTTCGCCCTCAAACTTGTTGGAGCGGTTGCCGTTCCAGAAGTAGGTGACGTGGCCAAATTTCTGCGTTTCGGAACAGGCGAACTGGGTCAGGCCCGCCTTGCTGAACCACTCGCCAGAGGTGTCCCTGATGGCCGGTGGGGTCACCAGAAAACGCTTGGGCAGTTGCATGTCGCCGTCGTACTGCAGCATGCCGGCAAAGGTTACATCAGGGGTGCGCACCCGGTCAAATCGGCTGAATTCTTGCTCGACAAAGGCACGGGTGATCTCAATGGCGCGGTCACCGCGGAAGTTGAAAAACACCACCGAATCACCGTCTTCGATGGTGCCGATGGGCTGGCCGGCTTCGGCAATGACAAACTCCGGCAAATCCTGATCAATGGTGCCGGGGTGCTTGGCACGCAGGCCATTCACCGCAGCGGTGGCGTTGGCAAACTGTGGGCCTAGGCCCAGCACATGGGTTTTCCAGCCCTTTTCAACCATCGGCCAGTTGGCATCGTAGCGGTCCATGGTGATGTTCTGGCGGCCACCGCCGGAGGCAATGCGGGCATTAAAAGCGTCGGTGCTGAGCTCTGCCAGAAAGGCCTCGAACGGCACCACATAGTCCAGCGCGCTGGTTTCAGGCACGTCGCGCCCGTCCAGCAGGGCGTGGATACGTACCGTCTGGATGCCTTCAGCCTTGGCCTGGACCACCATGGCTTTCAGGTGGTCAATGTGGCTGTGCACATTGCCATCAGAGAACAGGCCGATGAAGTGCACCACACCACGGCCTGCCTTGGCCCCGGCAACGATCTGCTGCCAGGCATGGCCCTGCCAGATCGAGCCGTCGGCAATCGCATTTGCCACCAGCGCCGCGCCCTGGCTGTAGACCTGCCCGGCGCCGATGGCGTTGTGGCCCACCTCGGAGTTGCCCATGTCATCGTCAGACGGCATTCCGACTGCCGTGCCATGGGCGCGCAGGCTGATGTGGGGGAATTCGGCAAACAGGCGGTCCAGCGTGGGTTTGCGGGCCACGGCAATGGCGCTGCCCATGTCGATCTGGGAAATGCCGTAGCCGTCCATGACGATGACAACCACCGGGCCGGGCACGCCGGGAAAGGCGGGGGATTTTTGAAGCATGATGGGTTCTGAAGTGAAAGTTCGGCGAATACCTCAATTCTGCGGCACATCCCACGTCAAGTCTGCGCTCCGATACGATGTGGCCATGAAAAAATCCAAAAACGGCAAGCCCGGCACATTAGGCAAAAACGATTACTTTGACGAGCTGGAGCCGCTGCAGGTTGAGCTCAATGACCTGGCCCGCTGGCTGGTGCACACCGGCAAGCGTTTGATGGTGGTGATCGAGGGGCGTGACACGGCTGGCAAGGGGGGTGTGATTTCGGCCATCGCCGACACCTTGAACCCGCGCCAGTGCCGCACCGTGGCGCTGGCCAAGCCCAGCGAGCGCGAGCAGTCACAGTGGTACTTTCAGCGCTACGTGCCATATCTTCCTGCAGCGGGCGAAATTACGCTGTTTGACCGCAGTTGGTACAACCGGGCGGGTGTAGAACGTGTCATGGGTTTTTGTACCGAACAGCAGACCAAAGACTTTCTGAAGCAGGCTCCTGCGTTTGAGAAGATGCTGGTGGACGACGGCATTCTGCTGTTCAAGTACTGGCTGACAGTCGACCAGGCACAGCAGGAAGAACGTTTTTCCGAGCGCCTGGCCGACCCACTCAAGCGCTGGAAACTCAGTCCGATTGATGTGAAAGCGCGGGAAAAATACGCTGAATATGGGCAGGCGCGTGACGTGATGCTGAAGGCCACACACTCAAAAATTGCGCCCTGGACGTTGGTGGACTTTAACGACCAGCGCGCCGGCCGCCTCATGCTCATTCGCCACCTGCTCGACCACATTCCAGACCGCAAGGTCGTTGAGACCCTGGTTAATTTTCCTCCGCTGGGCCATGAGCCCTTTCGCGAGAAGTTTGGCACTCCTCTGGAACCGCTCAAGACCATGGGTTAAGGGGGTTACTTGATCAGTAGCACGTCGACTCAGGGGCCGGGGCAAGGACTAATTCATTCAGCGACTTCAGAATGGAAGGAAATTGGGCTGCCACTTAGCGGGCACTTGTGACAGTCGGCTCCCGCTGCATTGCCGACCGTGAATTCGTGTCCAGCAAACCATCCTTTGATGAACACAAAACCTACTTCGCCTTTGCAGCGGGAGCCGACCCTCACGAACGGCAGGTCACTGGAAGTCCAATTCCATGATTTTCGTTGCGGAGTTCGATCCAGTCAGATGCGCTGGTGCCAATTGGCATCTGCCTTATCTTTGGTTGTCAATTCGACTCTTGTTGCTGCCAAAAGCACGGTACTACCACAGGATGGTGACGCCATAATTGACTCGTGGTTTATGGTGATGAATGGCGTACTGGCGTTTTCATCGCCGCATCCACGTGCAAATAGCAAAGCAACATTGGCCACATCTTCAACCGTGGTGAACTCCCCGTCAACGGTTTCTTTGAGCCCAAACCGGAGCCCGCGGAGTTTGGACTACCGCCTCTCGATCGTCGGCAAAAATGCCGTCAGCAGACCGATCAGCGGCAGGAAGGCGCAAACCTGGTACACCGTTTCGATGCTGGTCGCGTCGGCCAGCTGGCCAAGCAGGGCAGCGCCAATGCCCCCCATGCCGAAGGCGAAA
>JADGRK010000142.1 GCA_017880985.1 Rhodoferax sp.
AAGCGGCGAGGTCAACCTGCGCAGCGACTGGCATTCGGTCGAGGAACTGGTCGGCAGCGCCATCCGCGCGGCACGCCACGCCTTGGGTAATTTGGTGGTGCAAACCGACCTGCCTGCCGACTTGCCTCTGGTTAAGTTCGACGCGGCATTGATGGAGCGGGTGCTGGTGAATCTGCTGGAAAATGCCGCCAAGTATGGTGTTTCTCCAGCGCCTGAGGCGCGGCCGATTCTGGTCAGTGCCCGGGTCACACCCTCGGCACTGGTGTTGACCGTGCGCGACCACGGGCCCGGCCTGCCGCCCGCCAGCATGGGCCAGGAGCATACGTTGTTTGAGAAATTCACACGCGGCAAGACCGAATCGGCCACGCCGGGTGTCGGTCTCGGGCTGGCGATCTGCAAGGCGGTGGTGGAAGCACACCGGGGTACCATCACGGCGGCTCAGGCCTTGGGCGGTGGTGCAGAATTCATCCTCACCCTGCCCCGCAAGCCGCCGCCGGAACTCCCCGACATCCTTGATGTCTGAACGCTGCAGCCAAATTTCAACACCACCCATGTCCAGCCCCGTTGCCGTCATCATTGAAGACGAACCCCAGATTCGCCGCTTTGTGCGCGCGGCGCTCGAGGCCGAAGGCTGGCAGGTATATGAAGCCGACACGGTTAAAAAGGGGCTGACGGAAGCGGGAACCCGCAAACCCGATCTGCTGGTGGTGGACCTGGGCCTGCCCGATGGCGACGGCCTGGAGCTGATTCGCGACGTGCGCGGCTGGTCCGGCGTGCCCATCGTGGTGCTGTCGGCGCGCTCGGATGAAGCCGACAAGATTGCGGCTCTTGACGCCGGCGCCGACGACTACCTCTCCAAACCCTTTGGCGTGGGCGAACTGCTGGCCCGGGTGCGTGCCAACCTGCGCCGGCCCCGCGCCGCGCCGGGTGAGGGAACAGCCGACGCATCAGCGGAGGCCGATCCGCTTTTTCGTTTTGGCAACATTGAGGTGGACCGGCAGGCGCGCCTGGTGCGCCGCGGCGGCACCGAGGTGCATCTGACCCCCATCGAGTACCGCTTGCTGACAGTGCTGATCGCCAACGTGGGCCGGGTGCTGACACACCGCCAACTGCTGCGCGAGGTCTGGGGCCCGTCACATGCAGAGCAAAGCCACTACCTGCGAATCTACATGGGCCACCTGCGCCAAAAGCTGGAAGCCGACCCGGCCCAGCCCCGGCATTTTTTGACTGAAACCGCGGTCGGCTACCGGCTCGTCACAATTTGAATAAAATAGGGCCTTAGCCCCCGTCGAATATGCGTAAGCAGCTACAAAAGATATAGCAAATGACTGATCCAAAACAAACCCCCGCTTTTCGCCGCGCCGCGCCGCCTCCCGGTCGGGCGCCCTCCGCCACTGCGGGTGCGACCGCCACCAGCGGTACTCTGCGCTTGAATAAGCGCATGGCCGAGCTGGGACTGGCCTCGCGCCGCGAAGCTGACGACTGGATTGGCCGCGGCTGGGTCAAGGTCAATGGCGAGGTCGCCACCATGGGGATGCAGGTGACGCCGGATGTGCGCATCGAGATCAACAAGCAGGCGCAGGGCCAGCAGGCCAATCAGGTGACAATTTTGCTCAACAAGCCGATGGGCATTGTGAGCGGCCAGGCCGAAGACGGCCACCTGCCCGCCATCACCCTGATCCAGCCGCAAAACCGCTGGGTCGATGACAACGCCCGCTTCTTCTTCCACCCCAAGCAGCTGCAAAGCCTGGTGCCGGCCGGGCGACTCGATATTGATTCCATCGGCCTGCTGGTGCTGACGCAGGACGGCCGCGTGGCGCGCCAACTGATTGGCGAAGACTCGGTGATGGAGAAAGAGTATCTGGTAAGGGTCAGCTACACCGGGTTTACCGAGCCCGATGGTCAACCCGACCGGCTTTTGCAGATTAATGATGGCGACCCGGTGAGCAATAACGTGCAGGCGATTTTTCCGGCCAGCGGGCTGGAAAAATTGCGCCACGGCCTGAGTCTGGACGGCCAGGCCCTCAAACCCGCCAAGATAACCTGGCAAAACCCCGAGCAACTGCGCGTCGTCCTGACGGAAGGGAAGAAGCGACAGATTCGCCGCATGTGCGAGCAAGTTGGCCTCAAAGTGGTCGGCCTCAAACGCGTTCGCATTGGCAACGTGATGTTGGGCAATCTGCCGCTCGGTCAGTGGCGCTATCTGGCACCCCATGAGAAATTCTGAGACATTGTGGGACAGACCAAAGTTACCGACCCAAATAGCTTGCGGGACAGACCGTAGTTACACGAAGTGAACAAGCTCTGTCCTCAACTGATCGTCAGATGTTGGATGTTCGCCAGTTCGGTCCCCAACTGATTGCCGGATGTTGGAAGTCCCACCATGTCTAAGCCGGTATCCAGGAACCCGCTCAAGCACCTGCGAGCCTCGGACCTGAGGGGCATTGCCCAACTCGCAACGCAGGCCACCGCGGGCGTGACCCGCATGGCAGAAGGTGTGCACCAGTCAGTGTGGCGCACCTTGGGCGCACCCAGTGGCCAAACGCCACAGCAGACCCGCGGCATGACCGGCCTCGTTTATCAGAGTATCCAGGGCGTGACGCAACTGGTGGGCAAAGGGCTGGACACGGCGTTGACCAAACTCCAGCCCTGGCTGGAAGCAGTGGAAGATGTGCCACCAGGAACGCCCCAGCGCGAAGCGGTGCTGGCGGCACTCAATGGCGTGCTGGGGGAGCGGCTGGTCGCCAGCCACAACCCGCTGGCCACGCCCATGACCCTGCGCTACCAGGGCCAAACACTGAACTGGCAGGCGCTGCCGCCCATGCCCGAGGCGAAGGCTAAGGTCTTGCTGCTGATTCATGGTCTGTGCATGAATGATCTGCAATGGCGAACGCAAGTCAGGCTCGAATCGACACCCGACAAGACCAGGCCGCCAGTACCAGAACCGAGCCAAGCGCAGGTGCTTGACCATGGCGCGGCCCTGGCGGCAGCGCTAGGCTATAGCCCGGTTTATCTGCGCTACAACTCGGGCCTGCACACTTCGCAAAACGGGCACGAACTCTCGGCCCAACTGGAGCAACTGGTGGCGCACTGGCCGCTACCGGTTGAAGAGATCAGCGTGGTCGCCCACAGCATGGGTGGCTTGTTGATTCGCAGCGCCCATTACTACGCCCAACAGGAGGGTCTGCGCTGGCCGGGTTACCTGAAAAGCATTGTGTTTCTGGGCACGCCACATCATGGCGCGCCGCTGGAGCGGGCCGGTAACTGGGTTGATGTGATTCTGGGCAGCACACGCTACAGCGCGCCATTTGCCAAACTGGGCCAACTGCGCAGTGCCGGGATCACCGACCTGCGCTATGGCCATGTGCTGGACGCGGACTGGCTGGGTCATGACCGGTTTCGTCGTCAACCCGACCGCCGTCAGCTTGTGCCCTTGCCCGAAGGCGTGGCCTGCTTTGCGGTGGCCGCCACCACCGCGGCCAAACGCAGCGCGCTCAGCGACCGGTTGCTGGGTGATGGCCTGGTGCCCTTGAACAGCGCACTTGGCCAGCATGACGAGCCACGGCGCTGTCTGCAATTTGCCAAAGCGTCGCAATGGATTGCCTACCGCACCAGCCACATGGCGTTGCTCAGCAGCCCGGCGGTCACGCAGCAGATGCTGCAGTGGTTGACGTCGTCTTCAACTGGGCAATATCGCGCATGATCGCACTGACGTCCCGGCCGACACCCCGGTAACCCGTAAAACGCGCCGATGCGTCAAACATCGGCTCGCCGCTGACCTGAAAATATTGGCGCACACCGGCGTCATCAACTCGGCTGAAAACGAAATCCAGAAACGGTCGCCGCGCCGCCACGTTGGCTTTGAGCACCGCGCGCTCGGCTTCATTCCAGCGCTTCGCCTGTTCCTGGGTGATTTCACCGAGCAAGCCATCCACCGGGATGCCCAGCATCTCCAGCACCGGGCCATAGACCTTGGTGAAATGCCCGCTCGCGTCCTGCTCCCAGTACCAGTCGGAGGACAACTCGGTCAAGCGGCGAAAGCGCGCCTCGCTCTCACGCAGTTCGGCCGTGCGCTCCTCTACAGTTTGTTCCAGCACCCGGTTGTAATCCGCCAGTTTTTTGTACAACAAACGCACTTCCAGCATGTTATGAATGCGTGTCTTGACTTCGACCATATCAAACGGTTTGGCTATGAAATCCTTGGCTCCGGAGGCCAGCGCCCGCAGCTTGTGGTCCGGTTGCGCGGTGATCACGAGGACTGGCATATAACCTTCAGCTTCGATTTCCTTCAGACCTCCCATCACCTGAAAGCCATCCATGCCGGGCATCTGCAGATCGAGCAGAATCAGATCGTAGTGGTGGGCACGATACAGTGCGCAAACCGCCTGCGGATCCATGGTGGACGTCAGGTTTTGATAGCCGAACTCATGCAACATTTGCTCCAGCAGTTGCACATTGGCCGGCTGATCATCAACGATCAGGATGTTGGCGTTAAGAATATCGTCGTCACTGATCATCATAGGGCTCCTGGCACAAGTACAGCGTCTGATTCGGTTTTGGAAAATTCAAGTGCCATGTCCAGCACCTCCATAAACTCATTGACTTTGATCGGCTTGGTGAGGTAGCGGAAGAAGCCTGCCTCCATGCCTTTTTCGATATCGCGTGGCATCGCGTTGGCACTGATGGCCACTACCTGGATGTGCTGGGTTGCAGGATCTTCACGCAGGATTTTGAGTGCCTGAAGACCACTGATACCGGGTAGATTGATATCCATCAGGATCACTTCGGGCTGATGAATGCGTGCCAGCGTTATGCCGCGCATGCCATCCCCAGCACTCAACAAGCGCATGTTCGGACGCCGCGCGATGAGTTGTTTGACCAACTCCATATTGGCCCGGTTGTCTTCCACATACAGCAGCGTGCGCAGTGCCATGCCTGGCTCAACCTTCGATGGCGACAGCGTCAGCGGTTGGTCCGAAGCGCTGTGAAATTGCGGTGCCGCCACCAGATTCAATTCAAACCAGAACACGCTGCCCATGCCGAGGATACTTTGGGCGCCGATTTCGCCCTCCATCAATTCGACCAGCCGTTTGCTCACCACCAGGCCGATGCCGGTGCCCTCCTCGGCGCCGACCTCTTGCCCGAGCCGATTGAACGGCTCAAACAGTTGGGCCATTTTCTCGGCCGGCAGTCCTTCGCCGGTATCGCGTACACTGATTCGCAGGCGCTGTGCGGCAACTGTCTTGCATGTCACTTCAACCGTACCGCCTGGGCGGTTGTATTTGATGGCGTTGGAGAGCAGATTCACAATCACCTGCTTTACGCGAGTCCGGTCGGCGTTGACATAGCAAGGGCCGTCGAAGTGAGGAAAGCTGATGCGGATGTCATTCTTTTGAGCCTGCGGTTCAATCATGGCTTGACAGTCAAGCAACACGTCTGACAGCGCAATCGGCTCCATCGACAGCGATAGCTTGCCGGACTCGATCAAGGCCAGATCGAGGATCTCGTTGATTAACTCCAGCAGGTACCAACCGCCATGAAGAATCTGGTCGATGCTGGCCTTTTGCATGGCCGTGGGCGGCGGTTCGCCCGACTCCATGAGTTGGGCAAAACCCAGGATCGCATTCAGCGGAGAGCGCAGCTCATGGCTCATGCTCGACAGAAACTCGGATTTGGCGAGATTGGCCTTGTCCGCCGCCTGCCGGGCGCTCTCAAGCTCGACGTTCTGGTCCCGTAGCGCCTGATCAAGCACGGCGCGCTCGGCCTCGACCCGCTTGCGTGCGGTGTTGTCGGTGCCGATCAAGAGGTAGCCAATGATCACGTCCTGCGCGTCGCGTAGCGCCGTGACCGACACCAGCGCCGGGAAGCGGCTGCCGTCCTTGCGGATGTAGGTCAGCTCGTAGATGTCCTCAATGCCGCGCGCGGCCTTGAACACCAGGGCCTCAAAGCCCGGCGTAATCCGCGTGGAGAGCTCCTCGCTCAACGCCTTGGCGCGTGCGATCACTTCCTGCGGATCGGAAATGTCGGCCGGCGTGATCTTGTTCATCACTTCGGCAGCCGTGTAACCCAGCATACGCTCGGCGCCAACGTTGAAGATCTGGATGACGCCCTTGGCGTCGGTGGCGACACTGGCGAAGACGGCGCTGTTGAAAATTGCACTCTGTAGCGCCCCCGCCTTGAGCAGCGCCTCTTCGGCCTGTTTGCGTGCCGTGTTGTCGGTGCCGATCAGCAGGTAGCCGATGATGGCGTTTTGAGCGTCTCGCAGCGCCGTGACCGAGACGACCGCCGGGAAGCGGCTGCCGTCCTTGCGGATGTAGGTCAGCTCATAAATGTCTTCAATGCCGCGTGAGGCCTTGAACACCAGCGCTTCGAAGCCCGGCTCAATCTGGGTTTCGAGTTCGAGACTGAGTGCTTTGGCGCGTGCAATCACTTCCTGCGGATCAGAGATGTCGGCCGGCGTGATCTTGTTCATCACCTCCAGGGCGGTGTAGCCCAGCATGCGCTCGGCACCAACGTTGAAAATCTGGATCACGCCCTTGGCGTCGGTGGCGATGCTGGAGAAGTTGGCGCTGTTGAAAATCGCGCTCTGCAAAGCCCCGGCCTTGAGCAGCGCCTCTTCCGCCTGCTTGCGCGCCGTGTTGTCGGTGCCGATCAA